>JAEHDK010000092.1 GCA_016880465.1 Micromonosporaceae bacterium | reverse complement strand
GCGTGACGAAACACTCAGCCGTTCAGACACCAACGTCGGGGTACGGGTTTAATGGCGCCATGCAGAACCTGCTTCCCGAGCCGCCGGCCATCCTCCTGCCGGCGGATGATGCGGCCGTCACGGCGCTCGCCCAGGCGCCGCCGACGCCGACCGGGCTTGCCGGCGTCGCGGCCGCGTTCCCGGCGTACAGCGCGGCCTGGGGAGCGCTGGCCAGCCGGGCGCTGCGCGCCGGTGAGACGGTAGCCGCGTACGCCTATGCCCGGGTCGGCTACCACCGCGGGCTCGACCAGCTCCGTCGCGCCGGGTGGAAGGGGCACGGTCCGGTGCCCTGGGCGCACGAGCCGAATCAGGGGTTCCTGCGCTGCCTGTACGTACTCGGCCGGGCCGCGGCCGCGATCGGCGAGGTGGACGAGGCGGCGCGCTGCAGCCAGTTCCTGCACGAGTGCGATCCGCTCGCCGTCGGCGCGCTGGCCGACCTGTCCTGACCGGCTACAGGCCCTCGGCCACCGCTGCCGCGATCTTGAGCCAGGCGTCCCGGGTGGCGCTCGACAGCGAGCCGTAGCGCAGCGGCTCACCCGAGTCGATCAGGCGCTCGTACGGCGCCAGCAGCACCGTACGGGTCCGCGCCGCGAAGTGCCGGGTGACCGCGGGCACGTCCAGCTCGCGCCGGCTCGGCGGCATCGAGACCACCGACACGGCCTGCCGGACGAGCCGCTGGCGGCCCGACTGTTCCAGGTGGTCGAGCATGCGGGCCGCGGTCTCGGCCGAGTCGTTGCGGGCCGACATCGTGACGACGAGCTGGTCCGTCGCGTCGATCGCGGCCTGCCAGTTCGCCGCCCGTACGTTGTTGCCGGTGTCGACCACGATCAGCTTATAGAACCGGCTCACGACCTCACGGATCTCCGCAAACGCGGCGGACGTGAGCATCTCGCCGGCCGTGGCCGACTCGTCCGAGGCGAGTACGTCGAACATGCCCTCGCCCTGCGCGCGCACGTACTGGGACAGATCGCCGATCCGGCCGTGCGCGCCGGCGAAGTGGTCGAGGTCGCGCAGCAGGTCCCGCACCGTACGCGCGTGGAAGTCCTGCTGCGCCCGCATGCCGAGGGTGCCCTGGGTCTCGTTGTTGTCCCAGGTCAGCACGTACCCCCCGCGCTTTTGCCCGAAGGTCATCCCGAGCAGCAGCGCGGCGACGGTCTTGCCGGCGCCGCCCTTCGGGTTCACGACCGTCACCTGACGCAGGCCGCCGAAGTTGCGCCGCACCATCTCGACCTCGTGCCGGTACTCCAGCTCGCGCCGGCCGGGCGGCAGCCTCACCAGGCCGAGCGTCGACCGGTGCAGCGCAGACCGCGGACCCATCGTCGCGACCGGGTCGGCGGGGCGCTGGGCCCGCCGCCGAGCGAACTCCTCCGCCGTGGGTACGAACGACTCGTGCGCCCACGCCTGCTCCGGGTAAGCGGGCGGCGGTGGGGTCCGGGGCACCGCGGGCGGTCGGAGGGGCTGCGGCCGGGGCATCCGGTAGACGCCGGGAGCCGCCAACTCGGGCTCGCCCGCGTCGTCGGGTGCCGGCCGCGGTACCGGCGGCGGTTGTGGTGGTGGTGGCAGCGCGGCGGGGGTCTGTGGGCCGGCCGGCGGGTTCGGCTGCCGGGGCGGCTGGGCCCACGGCGAGTTGGCGTTCATGACGCGGTCCTCGCCGGCCGGCACCGGCCAGTCCGGCGGCGACTCCCCGCCGGTCGGCTCCGCGCCGATGTCGTCCGGCGGCCAGATCGGATCCTGCACCCCTCGACCCTCCCATCAGGCGCTCGATTGCAGCCTTACACAGCGCTCACGGCGCGTACACCGCCCAGGCACCGCTCTCGATCCACCACGAGCGCTTGCGGTCGAGCTCGCCCGGTACGCCGTCGTCGAGGTACGGCACCGGACCGCTCAGCGGGGTGACCGAAACGGCCCGGCCCCGAATCCGGCGTACCTCGACCTGGACCGCCGGGCGGCGGCGCGATGAGCGGACCGTCACCGGCACCGCGACGGCCACGTCGGCGACGCCGTCCGCGGGGTCGGGGGTGACCAGCGGCAACCCGTCCACAGTGGAGTAGGCGGTGCCGTTGGCGACCGTACCGGCCACGAGGTGGTCGGTGCCGTCGCTGAGCACCGCGTCGTCCACCTCGACCCGCGCCCGCCAGCGCACCGCGGCGCCCTGTTCACCCGTACCGCCGAACAGCGTGCCGTCGAGCGTGACCGAGCCGGCGTCGGTACGCAGGAGGTCGAGCCGGCGAACGCGGCCGGCGAGCAGCGCGGCCGCGACGTCGGTGGGTTCGCGGGGTAGCCCGAGCCG
>JAEHDK010000723.1 GCA_016880465.1 Micromonosporaceae bacterium | reverse complement strand
TGCTGCGGCTGGCCGAGCCGGCGGCCCACGGCGCGCCGCCGGGTAGCTCCCCGGGTGCCGCCTGGTCGGACAGTGTCGCGTCCTGACGGTCAGCTGGTCCTGGACAGCTCGACCGCCGCCGCGGGCGCGGGCTTGGCGAGCTGGTTCTTGACCTTCTGCGCGTACACGTCGACGTACTCGCGCCCGGACAGCTCCATCAGCTCGTACATGATCTCGTCGGTCACGGCCCGCTCCACGAACCGGTCGCCGGCCATCCCCTCGTACCGGGCGAAGTCCAGCGGTGCGCCGAAACTGATCCGGACCCGTTTGATCCGGGGCAGCACCTTGCCGGGCGGCTGGATCTCGTCGGCGTTGAGCATCGCCACGGGTACCACCGGGGCACCGCTCTCCAGCGCCAACCGGGCCACGCCGGTCTTGCCGCGGTACAGCCGGCCGTCCGGCGACCGGGTCCCCTCCGGGTAGATGCCGAACAGCTTGCCCTCGCGCAGCACCCGAAGACCGGTCTCGATCGCCGCCTGTGCCGCCCGACCACCGGACCGGTCGACCGGGATCGTTCCGGTACCCACGAAGAACATCTTGATGAGTAGGCCGCGCAGGCCCTTGCCGGTGAAGTACTCGGCCTTGGCGACGAAGATCACCTTCCGCTTGACCATCAACGGCATGAAGATCGAGTCGGAGAAGGACAGGTGGTTACTCGCGATGATCGCGGCGCCTTCGGCCGGCACGTTGTCCCGCCCCTCGACGTGCGGCCGGAAGATCAACCGAAGCACCGGGCCAAGGACGACGTACTTGAGCAGCCAGTAGAACACGCGTGTCCTTCCCACCCGCTAGCGCGGAGAGTCTGATTGAGCCTACGAACCCGGCGTGCCACCCCACAACGCACTCACCAAAGCCGGGCGCTTTCGGCGCATACCGGCGCCGCCGAGGTTGTGTCACGATTCAGCGGTGGGTACGGGAGGGGCACGGCGTGGGCGGCGGGACAACGGGCTGGTCGCCGCGGAGTACGCCGTGGCCGGCGACGTCGACCCCAGGGTCGGCGAGCACCTGCTCGATGTGCTCGGTGCGCGTGGGATAGCCGCATACCTGCAGCCGGCGGCCGACCTGCACCCGATCACCCGGACCACCACGATGCCCTCCCGGCCGACCGACCGGCTCTACGTCGACCGCGCCCATGTCCAGACCGCCCGGCGGTACGTCGCCGAGCTGGCCGAGAACCCACCGCCGGCGCAGGACGCGACGCCCGCCGAGCGAGCCGGGGACAACCCGCCGGATGTCGAGACGCAGTGGGCCCGGATCGTGGCCCAGTTCCGCGCCGAGGCGGAGGCCGAGTCGCGGCCCTGGCCCGATCCGAGCACCGATGCCGGCCGGGTCGGGCGGGACAGCGCGGCTGGACGCCCAAGCCGTACGGACGAGCCGTCCCTGCTGGACGCGCTGGACACGTTCGGCGCCGACCTGCCCGACGACGAGGGTTCGTACACGCCACCGCCGCCGCCGCCGCTCCCCCGGCCGTCCAAGGTGGCCGTCGCGGCCGTGCTCGGGATCGTGGCCGGTTTCATCCTGTTCCTGAGACCAGATCTGCTCCCGCTCAACGAGGGCCTGACCCAGCTCGCCGCGTTCACCGCCGTGCTCGCCGGCGTGGTGGCGCTGATCCTGCGGCTACGCCCGGGCGGCGAGGACGACGAGGACGCCGACCCCGATCACGGCGCGGTGGTCTGACGGCGCGGTGGTCTGACGGCGCGGTCCTGGCGTGCGGGCCGGGCATGACCCTGCCGGCGCCGGTCTACGGCGTAGCGAGAACCGGCCGGTCGCGGGCCGGTGGGGCGGTGCCCTGCGGCGTGGCCGAGAGCCAGTCCAGGATCGCGTCGATGGGCTCCCGCCACCGGGCGTCCAGCATGAGGTCGTGACCCATGCCCGGAAACAGCAGCGGAGCATTGCCGTACCGGCGCGCGGCCCGGTCCAGCGCCGACCGCGACACGATCCGGTCGTCCGGGCTGCCCACCACGAGAACCGGCGGATCGCCGACCGCCCGCTCGGGGTCCCGGCGGACCAGCAGCTGCCACTGACCGAGCGCCGACGCACGGCCGAGCCGGTTCGCGTACGCCTGGGCGCTGGCCGAGGGCAGCTCGCGGCTGAACAGCTGCCGCCGGCGCAGCCGCAGGCCGCCGCCGACGACAGCGGGCAGCGTACCGACCGGGT
>JAEHDK010000722.1 GCA_016880465.1 Micromonosporaceae bacterium | reverse complement strand
GGTCGACGGTGACCATGGCCGGGCGGATCCACCAGTTGCGACGCTAGGAAAGACGGCGACTACCGATCAGGGTCGTTGGACCTGAATGCGTAGGGCCCACCGATCGGGGCAGCCGGCCGTGCCGCCCAGCGCGCGGTGCGCTCCAGCGGCGGCGACTTCGGCGCGGTACCGGACGAACAGAGGCTGCCCGGCTGCCCGGCTGGTCGGCCGGCTGGCCGCGCGGTCTGATGTGGACTTCGCCGCGCTCGCCCGGGGCGGGGACGCGGGCCCGCCGGCCCGGCCCGCTGTTCGCAGACCATTGCGGAGATCGACCAGCCGCCACGCAAACTGTATGTTCAGGTCGTCTGTCCCGCTGCGGATCCGGCACAAAGCGGTTCGGATGGATGCATTCTGTAAGTTCTGGTGTGCTCTAACCGGCAGTAGTCGACGGGTACCCGATATTGCCGCACCGCAGACGAGGGGTGACCGCCCATGAGCAGCGTTGCCGAGATGGAACCGCACGGCGCGGCAGTGGCCAGGGCGGTGGGGGTCAGTAAGGTCTACGGCTCGGGCGAGACCGCTGTGGTCGCCCTCGACGACGTCACCGTGGGCTTCCCAGGTGGGCGGTTCAGCGCGGTCATGGGACCCAGCGGATCCGGCAAGTCAACCTTGATGCATTGCCTGGCCGGCCTCGACCGGGTCACCAGCGGCGAGATCTGGATCGGCGGTACCGAGCTGGGTCAGCTTTCCGAGCGGCAACTCACGCTGCTTCGCCGCACGAGTGTCGGGTTCGTGTTCCAGGCGTTCAACCTGCTGCCCACGCTGACCGCGGCGGAGAACATCACACTGCCACTGGCGATAGCCGGCACCAGGCCCGACTCCGCCTGGTACGACCGGGTGATAGACGCGGTCGGGCTGCGGACGCGGCTGAGCCACCGGCCGGCCGAGTTGTCCGGCGGCGAGCAACAGCGTGTCGCCGGCGCCCGGGCGTTGGTGTCCCGGCCGCTTTTCTTCTTCGCCGTGGAGCCCACCGGAAACCTCGACTCGAGGTCCGGCGCGGAGATCCTGGGCTTTATGCGCCGCTCGGTGGACGAGTTCGGACAGACCATCGTGATGGTCACCCATGACCCGAACGCTGCCGCGTACGCGGACCGCGTGGTGTTCCTGGCCGACGGCCGCGTGGTGGACGAGATGCTCGAACCCACCGCGGACAAGGTGCTCGACTCCATGAAGAGGTTGGGAGACTGAAGCATCATGTGGACGGTGACCCTCAGCGGCCTGACGGCCCACAAGCTGCGGTTGGCACTCACCGCGCTGGCGATCGTCCTCGGCGTCGGGTTCGTGGCCGGCACCTACGTCCTGACCGACACCATCAACAGAACCTTCTCCGACCTGTTCGAGCAGACCACCAAGGGCGTCGATGTCGCCGTCCGCACCAAGGACACGTTCGCCAACCAGGGCAATGAACAACGGGCGCCGATGCCGGCGGCACTGCGCGACACCATCAACGCCATTCCCGGCGTCAAGGCCGCCGAGGGCGGCGTCGCCGGATACGCCCAGTTCGTCGGCAAGGACGGCAAGCCCGTCACGACCGGCGGCGCCCCGACCCTCGGCGTTTCGCTGAGTGCTGTCCCAGAGCTACAGGCCGGCGCGACACTGCGGGACGGACACCGGCCGGCCGGGCCGGGCGAGGTCGCGGTGGACGCGCACACCGCAAAGAAGCAGGGCTTCGCGGTCAACGACCGGGTGACGATCCTGTTTCAGGGCGAGCCGCGCGAGTTCAGCATCAGCGGCATCCTCGGCTTCGGCCAAGCCGACAACCTGGCCGGTGCCACGTTGGCCGGCTTCGACCTCGCCACCGCTCAGCGGGTCCTCAACCGGGAGGGTGTCTACGACGAGATCGACGTGGTCGCCGTCCCCGGCGTGAGCCCCGAGGAGCTGCGCGACCGGATAACGGCTGCTGTCGACCCGTCCCTGGAGGTCCTCACCGGCAAAGAACTGGCCGAGGACACGGCCAAGGCGGTAGGACAGTTCACCAAGTTCATCAACTACGCCCTGCTCGCGTTCGCCTTCGTCGCCCTGTTCGTCGGCTCGTTCATCATCGTCAACACGTTCTCGATCATCCTCGCCCAGCGGACCCGCGAACTGGCGTTGCTGCGCTGCATCGGTGCCGGCCGGCGCCAGCTACTCGCGATGGTGCTGCTCGAAGCTTCGATCATCGGCCTACTCGCGTCCGTGGTCGGCGTTGGCGTCGGCGTGCTGGTGGCCATGGGGCTCAAGGCCGCGTTCGCCGCCCTCGGCGTTGACCTGCCATCGACCACCCTGGTGATCCAGGGCCGCACGATCGTCGTCTCCATGGTTGTCGGCGTGGTCGTGACACTGCTCGCGTCGCTGACGCCGGCCCTGAAGGCCACCCGGATACCGCCGGTGGCGGCATTGCAGGAAGAGGCCGTGGCCGCCCCGACACGGGTGAGTTGGCGGCGCATTACGGTCGGCACCCTGGTCACCGCCATCGGCCTCGGGCTGCTACTCCTCGGGCTGTTCGGCCAGCAGGGCAACCGGCTGGCCAACGTCGCCAGCGGCGCGGTGGTGATCCTGCTTGGCGTGGGTCTGCTGAGCCCACTGGTGGCCAAGCCGCTGGCCCGGCTGCTCGGCTGGCCGTTCGCGCACTGGGCGGGCCAGCCGGGCAAGCTCGCCCGCGAGAACGCGATGCGCAGCCCACGCCGCACCGCCTCCACCGCGGCCGCGCTGATGATCGGGCTCGCCCTGGTCAGCTTCGTGACCATCTTCGCGGCCTCGGCCAAGGCATCGGTGACAAAGGTCCTCGACCAGGCGGTCGTGGCGGACTACATCCTGTCCGGCCCGGCCAACAGCGGTCAGGGGTTCAGCGCCGAGGTGGTCAAGCGGCTGCGCCAACAGCCAGAAGTCGACTCGGCCGCGGGCATCCGTTACGGCACGTTCAAGTTGGACGGCACGACGCAGCAACTCTACGGCGTCGACCCACTCGCCTACGACAAGACGGTCCGCACCGACACCACCGCCGGCAGCCTCACCGACCTGGCCGCTGGGGGCGTGGCCGTGCGCAGCGACGTCGCCAAGCAACACGGCTGGACGGTCGGCGACCGCATCGCGCAGCAGTTCCCGGTCGGCGGATCCGTCTCGGAGCCGATCAGGGCGATCTACACCGACAACCAGCTGAACGGGCCGTACCTGCTGGCGCTCGCCGACTACGAACGCCACTACACCGACCAGCTCGACCTCGTCGCGCTGGTCAAAGCCAAGGCGAACGTCTCGCCGGACAACTCGCGCGCCGCAGTCGACCGGGTCGTCACGGACTTCCCCAACGTCCAGATCAAAGACCAAGCCGAGTACAAGGCCGACCAGGCCAACCAGATCAACCAGATTCTCGTCCTGTTCTACGTGCTGCTCGCGCTGGCGGTGATCATCGCCTTCATCGGCATCATCAACACGCTGGCGCTGTCGGTACTCGAACGGATCCGCGAGCTCGGACTGCTCCGCGCGGTCGGCATGACCAGAGGGCAGTTGCGGTCGATGATCCGGTGGGAAGCCGTGATCATCGCGGTCCTCGGTGCCGTCCTCGGCCTGCTCGTCGGCGCATTCTTCGGCTGGACACTGGTACGCGCACTGCACAGCCAAGGCATCACCGAGTTCAGGTTGCCCGTTGCATCGCTCCTCGGTTTCGTGCTCGCCGCCGCCGTGGCCGGCATCCTCGCCGCCATCTTCCCCGCCCGCCGAGCCGCAAGAATCGACATACTGCGCGCGATCACCACCGAATAGCCAGCAGCAACCTCATCGCGGTGTGGCACCGGCGACTGGCGACACCGGCTCTTGGCATCGCCGACGGCCTGCTTGCCGCCGCCGACGAGATCGCCGCCGAGTCCGGCGAGCAGGTAGCTGAAGTGCGCAGCCAGCTTGCACAGATGCGCCGAAGCGTGGCTGACGTGATCCGCCGGTACTAATCGTGGCCCAGCGACGTTAGCAGGTACGGCGCTGGCGGCGCCACTATCGCGGACCGCCCGGGCGTCTGCCCGGACGGCGCAGATTCCCTGGCGGTGTGCGACGGAGCCAGGCACGATGGACTCGCCATGACACTTACCGATCAGCTGCCGAGGGCCGCCGAGCCCGACGCGGTCTTCGACGCCTTCGTCGGCTGGACGAAGGCCCAGGGCCTGACCCTCTATCCGCACCAGGAGGAGGCGCTCATCGAGGTGGTGTCGGGCGCGAACGTGATCCTGTCCACGCCGACCGGATCCGGCAAGAGCCTGGTAGCGGCCGGCGCGCACTTCGCGGCCAGGGCAGACGGCCGGCGTACCTGCTACACCGCACCGATCAAGGCGCTCGTGTCGGAGAAGTTCTTCGCGCTGTGCGACCTGTTCGGCGCGGCGGAGGTCGGCATGCTGACCGGCGACGCGAGTGTCAACGGTGAGGCGCCGATCATCTGCTGCACGGCGGAGGTCCTGGCGAACATCGCGCTGCGGGAAGGGTACCGCGCCGACGTGGGTCAGGTCGTCATGGACGAATTCCACTTCTACGCCGACCCCGACCGGGGCTGGGCCTGGCAGGTGCCGCTGATCGAGCTGCCCCAGGCGCAGTTCGTGCTCATGTCGGCCACGCTGGGTGATGCCACCCGCTTCCAAGCGGACCTCACCAGACGTACGGGCCGGCCAACCGCAGTCGTGCGTACCGCGGAACGCCCTGTGCCGTTGCACTTCTCGTACGTGACGACGCCGCTGCACGAGACCCTGGCCGAACTGCTGAGCACGCGGCAGGCACCGGTCTATGTGGTGCACTTCACCCAGGCGGCGGCGCTGGAGCGGGCGCAGTCGCTGATGAGCGTCAACGTGTGTACGCGTGCGGAGAAGGACGCCATCGCCGAGC
>JAEHDK010000091.1 GCA_016880465.1 Micromonosporaceae bacterium | reverse complement strand
GGTTTGGCGAGAGTTCGTCCTTGACGTCGGCCACCCCGGTCGTCCTTTCCCTTCTCGATCCTCGCGCCCGGCCGGTTGGCGGGGGCGTCCTCACGATGAGAGACGGGCCGAGCTGCCACTGTGACGTTCCCGCACCGGGACTTCTGCGGCCGGGCCTGTCACACCCGTAGGGGTCGGTGTCTCTCATCTGGTTGACCGAGGTCGACCGGCCGCGCGTCAGAACAAACCGAGAAGGGCATGATCGTGACGGAGGAGCGGCAACCGGACCGGATGCTGGAGTTGGTGGTGTTCACCCTGAAGTACGGGGTGACCCGGGAGCAGCTGTTGGGCACCGTCGACGCGGTGTCGGCGTGGGCGCGTAGCCAACCAGGGTTCATCTCGCGGGACCTGTCCCATAACGCCGAGCAGGACAAGTGGATCGAGGTGGTGTACTGGGCGAGCCTGCACGATGCGGAGGCTGCGGCGAAGGCGTCGGAGGGCTCGGCGCGGTGCGCGCCGATGTTCGCGCTCATTGACATGGAGTCGGCGCTGTTCCTGCACGGGATTCCGGCCATCACACCGGTGCACGCCTGAGGGTGGTCCGTGGGCGGGTGGCCTCGAACCCACGGCCCACCTCGACGCAGAGAGGACGATCAGATGGACGAAGCCGAGCCTGACCTGGATGAGCTGACCGGCGTAGCGTTGGCGGCCCGCGACGGCGACCAGGCCGCGCTGGAGACGTTGTGCCGGCAGGTCCAGCAGCCGATGTACCGGTTGGCGTTGCGGTTCTGCGGTGACCCGCACGACGCGCAGGACGCCACCCAGGAGGTGTTGATCCGGCTCGTCACCCACTTGAGCTCGTTCGAGGGCCGGTCGAAGTTCACCACCTGGGCCTACACGGTGGCGGTGCGGCAGCTGATGCGCACCACCCGCCGCGCCACCGAGGCGTCGATCGCCGGACCGACCGACTTCGCCGCGTTCCTGGACGGCCATGCCGCCGACCCGGCCTTCGAGCCCGCTGCTCAGGCCGAGTACGAGGAGTTGTGCGCCGATGTGCGGCTGTCGTGCACGTACGGGATGCTGCTGTGCCTGTCTCGCGAGCAGCGCATCGCCTATCTGCTGGGCGATCTGCTGCGGTTCACTGACACCGACGGTGCCCGCATCTGCGACATCAGCCCGGCCACGTTCCGACAGCGGCTGGCGAGGGCCCGGGCGATGATGCGCCAGCTGATGGGGCAGCGTTGTGGCCTGGTCCGCGCGAGCAACCCGTGCCGGTGCGACAAGCTCGTCCGCGCCAGCGTGGATGCCGGGATTCTCGACCCTGCGGATCCGCGGTGGGCGCGCCACGCCGGGGTGACCCTGCCGATCGAAACCACCACATTGGACACCGCCGCACGGGAGCTGGACCTGGCGGTCGCGGCGGCCGAGGTGTATCGCAGCGACCCGCCGTTCGCCGCACCGGAGGCGGTGTGGGCCGGGCTGGCCCCGGTGCTGCCCACCCTGCTCGCCCCGCGGTAGCTCGGCCTGCCCGCGCGGGCGGGGTCGATGCCAGGATGCGGACGTGGCGTACGACGAGGGGCTGGCCGCCCGAGTACGTGACCTGATCGGCGCCGAACCGGGACTGGCCGAGAAGACGATGTTCGCCGGCCCGGCCATGCTGCTCGACGGCTCCGGTCGACCCGGACGGCTGCGCCGAGGACGCCTACCTGCGCCGGTGGGGTCGACTGCGGCGTCGGTGAGGAAGTCGGTGGCCAGGATGGTGTGGGCCTGGGCGTTGAGGAACTGCCGCCAGGTCGGCCCGGTGCGCTGCGGGGCAGGGTCGGTATTGGCCTGTTCGTTCTGGCGGCGGGCTTGGTTATGCCGCTGGTTGCCGTACCTGCCGGGGTGGGTGCGGGGTCGGCCGGACTGGACGCCGCGCCGGCCAGGCCGGCCTGTGTCGTGTCGGTGCCCAGCGGGGCTGCGGCATCCAGCCTCGCCCAGGCGTGCGGCGGCACGGTCGAGGTTGCCGACGCGCGGACGGAGACCTCGGAGTTGTCCGCGAACGCCGACGGCTGGTTTACGGTCGTACCGCACGTCGCGCCGCAGCGGGCCAGACGCTTGGACGGGACGTGGGGACCGATCGATACCACGCTGCGCTTCACTGCCGATGGCATGGTTCGTCCCGGTAACACGGTGGTGCAGGTGCGGCTGTCCGCGGGTGGACCGGGCGCCTTCGCCACGGCGGCGCTCGGGGGGCGGGAGTTCGGCCTGAGGTGGCCGCGCTCCCCTTTCGCGCAGATGACCGACGCGCTGCGTCAGGCGGCCGGGAACGCGACCGGCTACGAGGCGCTGGCGCGTATGGGCTCGGCCTACGATGCGATGCTCGCTGATCGCACGATGCTGCTGCTACACCTGCAGGCGTTCGCCGCGTGCGGCGACGACGAGGTCCGCGATGGCGTCCGCACTGCGTTCGGGCGGATGTGGCAGACGGTCAGCGACGCGACCGGCCTGGAAGCCGTCCAGATCAAGACGTTCATGGCGTTCGGCATGCTGCTCAACACCAACGCGGCCCTTGACCTGGCCGCCATTGACGGCCAGTGGGCCCAGCAGGCACGCACCCGCATCCAGCCCGGCCTGTTCACCCACGTCACCACGGAGACCAACAAGTGAGTACGGCGATCGGGGACCGGACCGCCACAAACAGCCGGACACTTGTCCTTGCGCTGACGTTCATCGCCCTGGTCGTTGCGGTCGTCGGCAGCCTCGGCGCACCCTTGATCACGGCGGTGGCCGGGCATTTCCGGGTCTCGCTCGCGAGCGCGCAGTGGACGCTGACATCGACGCTGCTGGCCGGTGCGATCGCCACCCCTGTGCTCGGGCGACTCGGCGCGGGCAGCCGCCGTAGGCCCGCGATGCTGACCACGTTGGGACTGGTGCTCGCAGGCAGCGTGCTGACCGTGGTACCGCCGTCGTTCGGCTGGCTCGTGGCAGGCCGTACGGCGCAGGGCGCGGGCCTGGGTTTGACCGCGCTGACCATGGGTGTCGCGCGTGATCACGTCAACCGGTCGGCGGCCAGGATCGGCATGTTGTCGGTCGTGTCCACGGTCGGCATCGGCGTCGGATATCCGCTGGCCGGCCTGTTGACTGAGGTTGGTGGGATCCGACTGGCCTACGGCGCGGGCTTGCTTGTCACCGCGATCGCGGCGGCCGTCGCCTGGCGTGTGATCCCTGACGCGCCGTCGGGCCGCAGGGCGCGCGTCGATGTGCTGGGCGCCGTCATGCTGGGTGCCGCGTTGCTGGTGGTGCTGGTCGTCCTGAGTGAGAGCTCGCTGTGGTCGGCGCATCTGGTGGTCACGGTCGGGCTGCTCGCCTTGGGTTTGCTGCTGCTGGCGGCATGGGCGTTGGTCGAGCGGCGCTCGACCGCGCCGCTGGTGGATCTCGCGCTGCTACGCCACCCGGCCGTCGCGGCGGCGAACATCACCATGCTGCTCGGCGGCACCGGCATGTATCTCCTGCTCACCCTGGTCGTCCGGTACATGCAGACGCCACCGGCGGCTGGGTACGGCTTTGGCGCGACGGTGTTGCGCGCGAGCCTTGTGCTGATTCCGTTCTCTGCGCTTGGGTTCGTTGGCGGCCGTACGACCCGACTCCTGCTCACGCGCTGCGGGCCGCGGGCCGCCCTCGCGGTCGGCGCCGGGGCCGTGACTGGCGCGTCGGTCATCTTCGCGCTGTCCCGCTCGCACGTGTGGCAGCTGTACGCGGTGATGGCGCTGCTCGGGTTCGGTGTCGGCGCGTTCTCCGCGGCCATGCCGGGCACGATTCTCGCCGTGACGCCAGCCGGCGAAACATCCAGCGCGATGAGCGTCAACCAGGTCGTCCGCAGCACCGGATTCTCCGTCGGCAGCGCGCTGGGCGGCTTGATCCTGGCCGCGTACACAGACGCCGGTCACGCGTTCCCTGCCGAACGCGGCTACTCGACCGCGGCCTGGATCGGCGCCGCCGCGATCGCCGCTACCATCGCGCTCACAACGGCGGGGCGGCCTCGACCCTCGCACTCAGACCGACAATCGTAAAGCGGATCATTGCGGCGTGGACAAATAGAGATCAAGCACTGGTCGCGGAAGTAGGGTAGACGCGAAGGGATGGCTGGAGGAGTTGGCGAGAGGGTCCGCGCGGATCGCGGTTGGCGGCGTCATCGTCGAGTGCCACAACGGCTTCGGTTGACTCGGCACCGACGGCTGCCACTACGGCAAGGACGACGGCGGATCCCTGCCACCCCAACGAATGGCTCAGGAGGTGCCGCGGTCCCGTGACCGGCGACCCAGTCAACTGGGGCGTCGTCTGGCTACCCCGGCCGCCGGCCGCCTTGGCGGCGCTCACCGATCGAGCCATCGACCGGCTCACCTCGCCCAGCCCGACCTCCATCGACCCGAGGGGCGCCTGCACGCGGAGAACAACGGGCAGCTGTACGTGCTCGGGCACTGACTGACCAGCCGGGATGCGGCGCGGCCCGGCCATGCCCGTACCTCCGCTCAGCAGAAGGTGGTGCCGTTCACATAGTGGGACTTCAGGTAGGCGGCGTCACCGGCGATCATGGAGGTGACCTTCGAGGCCGCGTCCAACTGGAACAGGATGCCGCGTCCGGACAGCGTGACCACGAGGAAGGCGACGCTGCCGGCGTGGGTGAGCTGCTGGTTGGTGACGCCCGCGTAGATCGTTTTCAGTTGGGCCAGGCTGGTACCGAGCCAGGCACCCGACGGCGTCGGGATCGATGGCGAGGAGTTCACGGCCAGATACAGTTTTCCGTCCTTGCCGAAGGACAGCTGCACGTCTTTCCAGTCACCGGTGCCGCGCGCCGTGGTGTTGCCGGGGCACGCGTCGTCTGGGTGGATGTCGTCGAGAGCGCGGGCCGATCGCAGGTCTGCCAGGGCCGCGTCGATCTGGTACGGCCCGGCGCCATCCACGGTGAACTCGACGGCCGTGGCCGGCGTTGCGCTGGGTGTGGCGGACGCCGCGGCCGGCAGCGGCGTCGCGGGGGTCGTGGAGGCCGCGGTCGAACCCGCCGCTGGCGTGGGTGGCGCGGCGGCCGGCTCCTTTCCGCCGCAGCCGGCCACCGCAAGCAGGGTTATCACAACGCCGACGCCGATGCGCTTCATCAGCTCAAGTGGAGCGGATACCAGCTCCGCAGGCAAGTCCCGGCGCCTTGGTTACCAGCTGGGGCTATCAGGTTGCGGATGCGGCGGCCGATCTCGTCGCGCATCGGCCGGACCGCCGCCACGGCGAGGCCGGCCCGGCCGTCGAATGATCCGCCCATTTCCCCCGACACAAGTGGCAGGCCGATGCCTCGCTACACGATCATGGGGCTCCGACTCCCCAGGGGTCGTCGATTAGGATGCCCCATGTCCCGTCGGGGCGCCGTCGCATCACATCGGCGCTCGTGCCGGTCATAGCGACCGGTTCGCCAGCCGGGGTGGTGCCGCGCAGATGCCAGGTATTGAGCACGGTGGCGATCTCACCAGCGCTGACCACCTTGCGGACGTCGGCCGTCATTGTGGGTCGTAGCGCCGTGAAGTCTGCCAGCGCGGCTCGGATCGCGTCACGACCACCGATCGGTGGGGCGTCGAGCTGTGGTACGAACACCGCGTCGGCCTCGTAGAGGGCCAGGGCGTCGTCGACCCGGCCGTCGTGCAGAGCGGCGGCGAGCAGCTGGATCACCTCGTCCGGTGTCGTCGCGGCGGTGGTCTGCATGAGGTTTCCCTTCTGCTACAGGTTCATCACAGTGGACAGTGCCTCGGCGAGCGCGCGGGTCGCCGGATGGCCCAACCGGGCCTCCACCCGGCCGTGCAACCGGTGCACGACCTGGCCGGCCATCGGGGCGAGGTCGACTGCGGTCGTTGTCAGCCATACCCGGGTGGCCCGGCCGTCGGCGGCGTCGGGGCGGCGGCTAGCCAGGCCATCGCGCTCGACGAGGCGTACGAGCGTGGTCATGGTCTGTTTGCTCAGCCGGGCGCGGGCGGCCAGCTCGCCCATCCGCAGGCCGTCCTGCTGCCACAGCGGCAGCAGCACGGAGCCGTAGGAGGCGCGCACCTGCGGGTAGCCACTCGCGACGAACGCCTCGACCAGCAGCTCGTTCCACCGCTGCGACGCTTTCGCGAGCAGGAAGCCAAGGTTGTCGACGCTCGGCCCGGCCATGGAAGTACGATACCAGACTAAGTCGCCGACGCGCTGGCGCCCCCCGGTTTCAGGATCCGGCGCCTATCCGATCGCGGCCGAGGGCGGCGGGCCAGGTCGACAGTGTGGCGTGCCACCGGGTGCTCATCGTGATCGCGACAATGCCCACCACGTCCAGGCGTTGGCTGTCCGGTATGGGTGCACCGGCGGACGCGGCGGCGGGCGTTCTCGGCGGCGGTGCCGCCGAGAATGCCCGACTTCGGCAGCTGCTACGACCTAAAGATCCACCACCACCGCCGGCCCAGCCGCGCCTTTGTCGATCGGGCTAGCCCCGTTTCGGGCTCCAGGTGAGCTGCCTTTCGTGCCGACGGTCGAGGGCTTGACCTTCGGTGGGTCAAACCGCGGTGAGCAGCGCGTCGAGCGGCCGCGGCAAGGTATCCCGGCCAACTGCCGCCTCGACGAGCAGCCGTGCGTAGCGCAGCTTGCGGCGCGAGCCGCTGCCCAGGAACCGCCGCATCTGCACTTCGGGCTCCCGGCCGCGCCAGGCGGGCTGGCTCTGCAACGAGCGGAACGACCCGAGGTCGCCCTGCGAGTCGAAGAGTGCTTCGACCCCTGCGGTGCCCACGGCGCGGATCAGCTCGTCCTCCAGATCGTTGACGCAGACGTAGAACCCGAGGTGCTCCATGTCGGTGCGTCTGCGGGGTGAGCCGACATGGGTCGCGACCAGTCCGCGCCGGAATATCTCCTCCTCACGCAGGTCGTACAGACCCGCAAGTCGCACCCGGGTGCCCAGCGGGCCCAACCTCGTCAGGAAGCGGCCGATCGCGTGCGCCCCGTTGATCGGCACGATCACGACCCGCTCGGCCTCCAGATCCCGGCCGCGGCCCACGGCGGCCGTTTCCAGTGCGATCTGGTCGCTGATGCCCTCGACGAGCACCACGGCCACGGCGTTGTCGACCGTCGCCAGGGCGCGGGCCGTCGCCCGGGTCGAGGCGGCAGGGCCACTGACGTAGCCATCGAGCGCCCTACGGGCAAGCTCACGGCGATCGGTGACATCCATGGTGGTTTCCCGGTCCGGTTGTGATGGCAGGAAACTCCGGCACATCCGGCAGCGCCCTCGGGCTGTCCCCGCACGGCCAGGCACGGGCACGTACGCAGCGAGTGGAGGGAACGGACGTCCCCGGCCCACACCGGTTTCCGCACGTCTGGTTGGCCATTCGGTTGGCTGGGTTACTGGCCCATGCGTCCGTCGATCCGCTCGCGCAACAGGTCGACGTGACCCATGTGGCGGGCGTACTCCTCGATCGATCCGACCAGCACCTCGCGCAGCGACATCGGCCCTCCACCGCTGCCATGCTGATTCCAGGGATCGTCGCCGGTGATGTCGAGACTGGGCGCGGCGGCCACGAACCGCGTGGCGAAGTCCACCTCCGCACGCCATGCGTCCCACGCCTCCGCAACCACCTGGGGGTCGGGAACAGCACCATCGAAATCACCGTCACGGTCGATGTCGGAGCAGAACAGCCGGGGCACGTCCTGTCCCGACATCAGCTTTCGGAACGTCGCACGCTCCATCTCGGCCAGGTGCCGCACGATCCCCAGCAGCGACATCGTCGACGGCTCGACCGAACGGCGGGCCATCTGCTCGGCGTCGAGGCCCGCGCATTTGATCTCCAAGGTGAGGCGCTGGCGGCGCAGCGCGTCGACCAGCGTCGTGCGCTCGTCGCCCAACCTCGGTCCATGCTCACGCGGGTCGTCGTCCGACGGCTTGCCGTCCGCGGTGAACATGTCGGCTCGTCGGGTCGTGCCCATGGCCGCAATCCTCGGCGACGCGCATGACGGCCGACAAGCGATTAACGACACCTGCACTCATGGCGGCCATAGGCGCCTGTCGCTGACCCTGGCCGGCGCTATCGGTCAGTTGGGCGACCAGGCCTTTGAGCCTGCGGTCGGTTGTCGAACCAGTCCCCGTAGCGGTCGAGCTGTTCGGGAGTGAAGAGCTTGGTGACGGTCTGGCCGTCAACCGTGCGGTCCACTGCAGATAGGGCCGTGCGGGGTGGGGCGGCCCGTGGCGCCTGGCCGAACGCGGCTTGGCTTTGCTCGGCGACGCCAGCTGTCCTCCCGAGGAGGCGATCAGGGCGTACCGCTCCACGTGCCTGTTCACCCCGGGCTGCGCCGCCTACGTCGACGACTTGGACCCGGCCGGCGCCCAGCCAATCACAGGTCCACCGTCGGCCGAGACACCCCAGCAACCGCGGCGACCTCCTTCTTCTGCCGCCCCTCGGCCGGCCACAGCACGATCCGCGCGCGCGGCGGCTCGGCTGTTCCGGCTGCTCGGCCTGCACCCCGGGCCGGACATCTCGGCGTCCGCGCGACGATCCTATGGTTCCACAGCGGGCGGGGCCGGCAGGGGGTCCGGACCGGGGCGGCCAGCACCGCCCGGTCGCGGCCCAGCACCTCGGCGAAGATGTTGTCGGCGAGCAGGCTCTCCAGCGCAGGTAGAAGCGCAGATACGTGCCCAGGATGCGGCATTACAGCTAGCGGTTGTCGACGGGGACGTAGTCGCGCTGGGTTGCTCCGACGTACACCTGGCGGGGCCGACCGATCTTGGTGGTCGGGTCGCCCATCATCTCCCGCCAGTGGCCGATCCAGCCCGGCAGCCGGCCGAGGGCGAACAGCACGGTGAACATCTCGGTGGGGAAACCCATCGCCTTGTAGATCAGCCCGGTGTAGAAGTCGACGTTCGGGTACAGCTTGCGCTGGATGAAGTAGTCGTCGGACAGTGCGATTTCCTCCAGCCGCAGTGCGATGTCCAGCAGCGGGTCGTGCTCGGCGGCACGGTCGAGCAGTTGCTGCGCGGCCTGCTTGACGATCGCGGCGCGCGGGTCGTAGCTGTGGTACACGCGGTGGCCGAAGCCCATCAGCTTGACCCCGTCCTGCTTGCTCTTCACCTTGCGGACGAACGCCTCCGCGTCGTCGCTTGTGGCGTGGATGGCCCGCAGCATCTCCAGTACGGCCTGGTTGGCGCCGCCGTGCAGCGGTCCGAACAGCGCGTTGACCCCGGCCGAGACCGAGGCGAACAGGTTGGCGTGGCTGGATCCGACCAGCCGGACCGTCGAGGTGGAGCAGTTCTGTTCGTGGTCGGCGTGCAGGATGAACAGCATGTCCAGCACCCTGGCCACGGTCGGGTCGCCCTGGTACGGGGTGGTGGGTACGCCGAAGGTCATGCGCAGGAAGTCCTCGACATAGCCGCGCGCGTTGTCCGGGTACAGCAGCGGCTGGCCGATCGCGGTCTTGTGCGCGTACGAGGCGATGGTAGGCAGCTTGGCCAGTAGCCGCACGGTGGAGATCTCGACCTGGTCGTGGTCGAACGGGTCGAGGCTGTCCTGGTAGAAGGTGGACAGCGCGCTGACGGCCGAGGACAGCACGGCCATCGGGTGGGCGTCGCGGGGGAAGCCGTCGAAGAACCGGCGCAGTTCCTCGCGCAACAGGGTGTGTTCCTTGATCCGGTCGGTGAAGTCGGTCAGCTGCGCGGCGGTCGGCAGCTCTCCGTAGATCAGCAGGTACGCGACCTCGAGGAACGAAGACCGCCGCGCGAGCTGTTCGATCGGGTAGCCGCGGTAGCGCAGGATGCCGGCGTCGCCGTCGATGTAGGTGATCGCCGAGGTGCAGGCCGCCGTGTTGGCGAAGCCGACGTCGAGGGTGACCCGACCGGTCCGGGCGAGCAGCGTTCCGACGTCCACGCCGGACGGGCCTTCGGTCGCGGGATGTTCCGGCAGCGGCAGCGAGACGCCGTCGTACCCGAGCGTGTAACCGGTCGTCGATGCCGCGACGTTCGCGTCGCCGCGCGGCAGGTGTGTACTGGTCGTCGTCATCTCGGCCTCCCTTGGCCGCCCCCGGCCACGATCGCTCCCTTGGATCCATACCCCCGGGGGTACGAATTCAACCCTAGCCGCGCCGGGAATGGCGTCAAGGGTCGAGGGTCGCCTTCTCGCAGGACCGCTTTGGCTCACCGCGGCAGGACCAGCAGCAGCCACGCGGTCAGCCGGGCGAGCGGCCCGAAGCCAAGGCGACTCCCGCGGTAGCAACCAGGAGGCCGGTATAGATCGGATCGGGCCACGGGGCCGGTGAACGCCGTGTCGCCGGCGCTAGACGGCGGTCACGGGGTGGCGGACGACCGCGTCGAAGAGATACCCCATCGTGTTGTACGTGGCTTGGTCGGGTTGGGTGGCGCCGGTGACGTCGGTGGCCCGGGCAAGAAGCGTGTAGGGGCCGGGTGCTGCCGGCAGCCACCGCAGCTGCCACTGCCGCCAGGCATCGGGCAGGTCGGGCCCGAGCGGCGTCGCGCGCCGCCAGGTGGTACCGCCGTCGGTGCTGACCTCGACGTTGCGGACGGGTCCGTGGCCGGACCAGGACCGCCCGCGCAGCTGGTGCCACCGTCCGGCGGCCAGTTGGGCGTCCCAGGGCAGTTCGAATGCGCTCTTGACGACCTGGTGGGAGACCGGCGCACCGTCGGTCGGATAGTCCGGGCCGAAGAGCCGGTAGAACTGGGTGTTCCAGGGTGAGAACAGCTGGCGGCAGCGGCTTCACGATCGGGCCGGCCGTCGCGGCGGGGGTGGTGGCTGGACCGGCCGGCGCGGCCGTTGCCGGCCGCGATGCGAGGGCCAGTCCGGGGATCGCGGCCAGGCCGGCGCCCGCGGACAGCTGCAGCAGGCCGCGGCGGGACACCCCGGCGGCGCGGGCCCGCCCGTGCAGCCACTGGGTGAGGCGTAGGCGGTCGTAGCCGACCTCGTCGGGCATTTCCTCGCCCGCCATGCGATGCCTCCTCGATGGTCGAACGCACGGGCCCCGCCACTGCGTCCGTTGCGGAGAAGGGGACGCGGACGTCGGGCGTTGCGGGGGTGATCCGTACGAGCCGGATGCGACGCATCGATGGTAGTCGCTGCAAGCGGTAATGGGAACGGTTCCGCCGCGATAATTGTCCGGACATCATCTCTTGAGTGCGCCGCTAAATGACCGTACATTTGTCACCAGAGTTCACGGTCGCCGATGTCCGCGGGTCCGTGAACGAGCCGAGACGAGGTGTCGAGACGATGCCACAACGGCCGCTGGACCGCGGCGCCGACCGTCCACTGTGGGCGCAGCTGCGCGACGACTTGTTGGTGCGCCTGTCAGCGGGCGAGTTCACCGCGGCGTTTCCTGGTGAGTTGCTGCTGACCGCTGAGTACGGGGTGAGCCGGCACACGGTACGGGAGGCGCTGCGCCGGCTGCGCGCCGACGGGCTGGTGACGGCCGAGCGGGGTCGGGCGCCGCGGCTGGCGACCGGCACCGAGATCGAGCAGCCGCTCGGTGCGCTGTACAGTCTGTTCGCCTCGGTCGAGGCCGCCGGGCTGGTGCAGCGCTCTGTCACCCGCCAGCTGGACATCCGCGCCGACGGCCTGGTGGCGACCCGGCTCGGCCTGGAGGAGTCCACTCCGCTGCTGTACCTGGAGCGGCTGCGTCTGGCTGGCGACCAGCCGCTGGCGGCGGACCGGGTCTGGCTGCCCGCGGCGCTGGCCGGCCCATTGCTGGACGCGGACTTCAGGCACACTGCCCTCTACGACGAACTGGCCCGCCGCTGCGGACTGCGGCTGCACGGCGGGTGGGAGCGGATCACGGCGGTCGTCCCGACACCGGCCGAACGCGCCCTGCTCGGCATCGACACCGGGACCGCCGCCCTCGCCATCGACCGGCTCGGCTGCGCCGATGGCCGACCGGTGGAGTGGCGGCACACCCTGGTCCGCGGTGACCGGTTCAGCGTCACCGCCACGTTCTCCTCGCGCGAGGGCTACCGCGTCGACCTCGCCGCGACGCCACCGCCCGCCGTGCGGGTGTAATCGGCCGAAGGAGGCCAACCATGGTCGAGATCCTGACCATCGACACATCCAGCCTCGGTGACCGCAGCTACCTCGCCTATGACGACGGTGTGGCGGTGGTGGTCGACCCACAGCGCGACATCGACCGGGTGACCAGCCTGGCCGACGCCACCGGCGTACGGATCACGCACGTACTGGAAACCCACATCCACAACGACTATGTCACCGGCGGCCTGGCCCTGGCCCGGGCGGTCGGCGCGCGGTACCTGGTCAACGCCGCCGACCCGGTGCGGTTCGACCGCGACCCGGTCAGCGACGGCGACACCGTCACCGTCGGGGACAACCTGCGGGTCCGGGTTCTCGCCACCCCTGGACACACCTTCACCCACCTCGCCTACGTACTGGAGCACGGCAGCGAGGCGGTCGCCGTGTTCACCGGCGGGTCGCTGCTGTACGGCTCGACCGGCCGACCGGATCTGCTCGGCCCGGACCACACCGCCGCGCTCGCCAGGGCGCAGTACGCCTCCGCCCGCCGCCTGGCCCGCGAGCTGCCCGACGCCGCCACGATCCTGCCGACGCACGGCTTCGGCAGCTTCTGCGCCGCCACCCAGGCGCAGGCGGACTCCTCGACGATCGCCCACGAAAAGGCGCTCAACCCGGCCCTGCGGCTCGGCGAGGAGGAGTACGTCCGCACGCTGCTGGCCGGTCTGGACGCCTGGCCGGCCTACTACGCACACATGGGCCGGGCCAACACCGCCGGACCCGCCGACCCGGACCTGTCGCCGCCACGGCGCGCCGATCCGGACGAGCTACGCCGGCGCATCGAGGCTGGCGAGTGGGTCGTCGACCTGCGGGACCGGACCGCCTTCGCCACCGGGTTCCTGCCCGGCTCGCTGAGCTTCTCTGTCGACAGCAGCTTCGCCACGTACCTGGGCTGGGCCATCCCGTGGGGGACACCGGTCACGCTGCTCGGCGCCAGCGAGGACCAGGTAGCCACGGCGCAGCGGGAGCTGGTGCGCATCGGCATCGACCGGCCGGCCGCCGCCGCCACCGGCCAGCCGATGGACTGGACCGGAGGCCGTCCGCCGGCCCGTCTCCGGCTGGCCGGCTTCGGCGAGCTCGCCGCCGCCCGCGAGCGCGCCGACGTCGTCGTCCTCGACGTACGGCGCCGGCTGGAATGGTCCGACGGCCGTGTCGCCGGCGCCCACCACATCCCGTTCAACGAGCTGCCCCGCCGGTTCGGGCAGGTACCCGACGGCGAGGTGTGGACCTACTGCCGCACGGGGCATCGGTCCACCATCGCGGCATCCATCCTCGCCGCCCACGGCCGCACCGCGGTCAGCATCAACGATGACTTCAGCAACGCCGAGGCCGCCGGCCTGCCCATCGACAAAGGAGACACCTTGTGAACGCGCCCCAGCCCACGAAACATCATGAAGTCGTCATCATCGGCGGTGGTAGCGCCGGCGTCAGCGTCGCCGCCCGGCTGCGCCGTGCCGGAGTAAACGATGTCGCGATCATCGAACCGTCCGACCGGCACTACTACCAGCCACTGTGGACGCTCGTCGGTGGCGGCCGCGCACCCGCCGCGGCGACGGTACGGCCCCAGGCCAGCGTGATGCCCAAGGGCGTGGCCTGGGTCCGCGGCCGCGCCGTCGACGTCGACCCGCAGGCCGCGACCGTGAGCACCGACGACGGTCGAACCATCGGCTACCACTACCTCGTCGTGGCGCCGGGACTGCAACTCGACTTCGACCGGGTACCCGGCCTCACCGAAACCCTTGGCCGCAACCAGGTCTCCAGCAACTACCGCTTCGACCTCGCCCCGCGCACGTGGGACTTCATCCGCGACACCACCGGCGGCACCGCACTGTTCACCATGCCCCCCGGCCCGATCAAGTGCGCCGGAGCGCCCCAGAAGATCGCCTACCTGGCCGCCGACTGGTGGCGCCGGCACGGCCGGCTGGACAACATCCGGGTCATCCTCGTCCTGCCCACCCCGGCCATGTTCAGCCAACCCGACTGGGCGACGGTACTCGAGGGCATCGCCGCCGGCTACGGCATCGAGGTACGGCGCGAGTCGCAACTCGTCGAGGTCAACGGCGACCAGCGACAGGCCGTCGTCCTGGACAACAAGACCGGCAGCAAGGAGAGCATCGACTACACGCTGCTGCACGCGGTACCCCCACAGAGCGCACCGGACTGGGTCAAGCACACGCCGCTCGCCGACCCGGCCAGCCCATTCGGCTACGTGAAGGTCGACCAGTACACCTTGCAGAGCCCGACCTGGCCCAACGTGTTCGCCCTAGGCGACGCGGCCAACCTGCCAACATCCAAGACCGGCGCCGCAGTGCGCAAGCAGGCCCCGGTCCTGGTGGCCAACCTGCTCGCGGCACGACGCGACGGGCACCCGTCGGTCCGCTACGACGGCTACACCTCCTGCCCGCTGGTCACCGCGCACAACCGCATGCTGCTGGCCGAGTTCGACTACCAACTCAAACCAACCCCGACCATCCCGCTGGTCAACACCATGAAGCCCCGCTACGACATGTACCTGCTCAAGCGCTACGGCCTGCCCGCTTTGTACTGGCACGGCATGCTGCGCGGGCGCGCTTGACGCCGTAACCCCATCCGGTCTCCACATCGGTCACATCGCGGTTGCACATCGATTGACGATGACAATCGATGGCAGCGGGCGACGTGATCGGCGGGCCGGGGTCACGGCAACGGCAGAGGCTCGTACCGCCGACCGGATGGTGCTGCCGCGGCGAGGCATTCTGTCCGTTCGGCGGGTACGAGACGATCTGGACCTGGCTGAGCACGGGCCGCACGGTGGCGCACATCCACACCGCCAACGTCCTGCTCGCGGCCGCCCTGCTGGCCTTGGCGCTGGTCTTTCGTGACGTGGACCCGTGGATCGCCGTGCTTCCGTGGTGGAGTTCGAGCTGAGCCTGGCCTTCACCGTCCGGATCGGAACGCTGGTGCTATCGCTGTTCGTACGCCGGCCGCAGTCGCGCCGGTAGGCGCGAGTCTGAACAATACCCCCCGGGGTAATATTGGCCACGATGCCATGACGAGGAGGCGGCGATGCAGGTCGACGAAACCGCGACCGGTGACGTGATCAAGCGGTTGCGCCGGGCGGAGGGTCAGATCCGCGGCGTGATCGCAATGCTGGAACAGGGCAGGGACTGTGCCGAGGTCGCGGTGCAGCTCGCCGCGGTGTCGCGAGCGCTGGACCGGGCCGGGTTCAAGGTGATCGCCAGCGGGCTGCAGCAGTGTGTGGCGGCGGCCGGAGACGGCGAGGACCAGACCGTCAACCTGGAGCAGCTGGAGAAGCTGTTCCTGTCGCTCGCCTGACTTGTACCCAAGGGGCATATGACCCAATGTTGCGGCACGCCGGAGCACCCGGCCTGCTTGTCGACTCGGGCCCGCTACCGGGGCGTCCGAACTTCTCGCCCGACGAGCTCGCGGGTGTCCGGTGGCGGCGGTGCGCGCCACGTCCTGCGGCGCGACACGGCCACGACAGCGGTAGCCACGGCAACCGTCATACCGACCGCTGTCCACAGGAGAGGGCTGGTGCGCAAATGGGTCGGGAGCTGCTGGGCGAGGACGAACAGCCGCGGCGAGAAACGGTTCGGCCTGAGTGGCGCGGGCGCCGGAGCGGCACACCAGGACGACCTGGGCGTCGAGGTGGGCGCGCAGCTCGGCGCGATGCTCGCGGAGCAGGTCGAGCGGCACGTTGTAGGCGCCGGGGAGGTGCGCCGTCTCGAACTCGGCGGGGGTACGCACGTCGAGCACGGGGGCCGTTGCCAGCGGCGAGCAGTCCGTGCAGGCGGCCGGTTACTCGGCTAGGCGCCGGTCAGCGTCGCGATACCGGCGGCGCGCGCGGTGTCGAAGTCGTCGTCCACGCTGACCACGTGCCGGCCGGCGGCGGCGAGTATCGACGCGGCGATCGACGCTCGGTAGCCGGCGGCGCAGTGCACCCACACCTCGCCGTCCGGAACCTCGTCGAGCCTGCGGAGCAGGTCGTGCAGCGGGATGTGCACCGCACCGGGCAGATGCGCCTCGGCCCACTCCAACCTGCGGCGGACGTCGAGCATCACCACCGGGCGGTGGTGGCGGACCTTGACCAGGTCAGCGAAGGTGGCCCGCGGAAAGGTCGCCAGGTCACCACTGCCGGCCCAGTCTTCGGGGGTGCCGGTGGCCTGTACAGCGGGCCGGTCGATGCCGATGCGCACCAGGTCCCGCTGCGCCTCGGCGATCTGCTCCGGTGTCTCGCCGAGCAGGGTCAGCGGCGTGCCCCAGGGAATGAGCCAGCCCAGGTAGGTGGCGAAGCTGCCGTCAAGCCCGAAGTTGAGGGTGCCGGCCAGGTGTCCGGCGGCGAGGGCGAGCCGGTTGCGCAGGTCGACCACCCATTCGCCGTCGGCCAAACGCTTGCGGATCTGGTCCGCGTCGGCGCGCTCCGGGGTGGACAGGTCCGGGGCGGCCGGGCCGGCCGAGTTGGCCGGTGCCATGTGGGCGTAGTAGGCCGGCCAAGCGTCGAGGCCGGCGAGCAGCTCGTCGACGAACATCTGCTCGTCGCGGGTAAGTACGGGGTTGCCCCGCCGTTCGTCGGCGATGGTGGAGGTGGCGGCCTCGCTCTGGGTGGCCGAGCAGAAGCTGCCGAAGCCGTGTGTCGGGTACACCCCGGCGGTGTCGGGCAGCTCGGTCGCCAGTCGCTGGGCGGAGGCGTACTGCTGGTGCGCCAGGGTGTGGGTGTGCCGGCCGCCGAGCAGGTCGGGCCGGCCGACCGAGCCGTACAGCAGCGAGCCGCCGGTGAACACCGCTACCTGCCGCCCGCCGTCGTCCAAAGCGTAGGACAGGTGGGTGAAAGTGTGTCCGGGCGTGGCGAGAACCCGTACCCGCATCGACGCGCCGACGGAGACGACGTCGCCGTCGCGGAGCGGCACGCGGTCGAACGACACCGGGTCGTCGGCGTTGACGTGGTACCGGGCACCGGTCGGCAGGTTGTGACCGCGGCCAGTGCCCGACGATGGCACGGCGCTCACTTCCTCCTTCACCATACCCCCTCGGGTATCGCGACGAGGCGGCGACGGATTACTCCGCCGCCGCCCCGCCTGCCGGTCACCTCAACGGGTGGACCAGCAGACCGCATGGAGATGCCAGAGGTACGCGTTCCGGACACCGGCGCGGGCGGGCCATTCGGCCCTGACGGCGGGTACCCCGGGGGGTATGATTAGTCCTCGGCGGTGACCGCGATCAGGAGGCACGTCATGCAGGTTGACGAGCACGCGTTGGGCGATGTGATGCGGCGGCTGCACCGGGCCGAGGGTCAGCTCCGCGGCGTGATCACGATGCTCGAATCGGGCCGCGACTCCGTGGACGTGCTCACTCAGCTCGTTGCGGTGTCCCATGCCCTCAACGGCGCCGGCTTCATGATCCTTACCGACGGGCTGCGGCATCGCGGCGCGACCCTGCCGGCCGAAGCAGACCAGGCGGCGACCGTCGCGCGACTGGAGAAGTTGTTCCTGTCCCTGGCCTGAGCCGGGGAACTTTGGAGAGGGGAAGACCAACAATGACCACTGTGGCATTGACCAACGACACGTTCGAGCAGACCGTGACCGGTGACGGGATCGTGCTGGTCGACTTCTGGGCCGGTTGGTGCGGGCCGTGCCGTCGCTTCGCGCCCGTCTTCGAGCAGGCCAGCCGTAACCATCCGGACCTCGTGTTCGGCAAGGTCGACACCGAGGCCGAGCAGGCCCTCGCCGCAGCGGCCGGGATCGTCTCGATTCCGACGCTGATGGCGTTCCGCGACGGGATCCTCGTGTTCTCCCAGCCCGGCGCGCTGCCCGCGGCCGCGCTGGAGCACGTCATCAACGCCGTCCGCGGCCTGGACATGGACGAGGTCCGGGCCAAGGTCGCCGACCAGGGGCGGGCGGCGCCGATCCGGTAGTCACACCGGCACGGGACCATCCGGACCGGTGGTCGCCGGCCTGTGACGTGTTCAGCCGGGACGGAGATCTGGTAGTACGCATGGAGCTGCCCGGGATCGACCCGGACAAGGACGTGCGAGTGACCGTCGAGAACGGTGTGCTGTGCATCAGCGGCGAGCGCCGGCGGGCGGCCGAACGGGACGAGGGCGGCTACTACCGGCGGGAATGGGCCTACGGCAGCTTCCAGCGCGGCGTGCCGATGCCGGACACGATCAGCCTCGACGACATCAAGGCCAGCTACGACAACGGTGTGCTGGAGGTGGTGGTGCCGAAGTTCGCCGCGCTGTCCGAGCCGAAGCGCATCCCGGTCCACCTCCCGGAGGCCGACAGGAGCCTGGGCGCGGGCAGCGCCTGACAACGAGCGCGGTCGATCGGAGGAGCGATGAAACAGAACATGCACGCCGTGGACCGGCTGGTGCGGTCCGTCGTGGTGGCCCCGCTGGCCGGGTGGCTCGCCGTGGCGGTCGGGGCGGGGACAGTACTCGGGGTCGTCGCGCTCGTCCTCGCCGCCATCATGGTGGCGACCGGGGTCAGCGGGTTCTGCCCGCTGTATACCCTGGCCGCACGCCTCATGGCTGCCCGCGACGGCGACGGGTCAGGCGAGGGAGAGGACACGCAGCAGGAGACGCGCGGCCTCGCCACCCTCGTCTCGGGCGACGGCGATCGCCCGGGGAACGTCGAGATCGGCCAGCAGCGCGGCCGTGACGGCGGCTGAGGACGAGCTGGTGCCGGGTCGCCCGGCCGCGGCGTAGAGGTCGTCCAGGGTCCCGGCGGCGGCGTCGACAGCGCCGGCGCGGTACTCCCACGGGGCATGCCAGGCCCGGTCGAGGACGAGCAGCCGGACCGCGGCGGGCGGATGGTCGCGAAGCAGGTCGCCGACCAGGGTCAGGTTGCCGATGGACTTGGCCATCTTCGCGCCATCCTGGTACACGGTGCCGACGTGCAGGTGGGTCCTGGCGAACGGGGTCACCGAGCTGGCCGCCTCGACCATGGCGGCCTGGTACGCGTGGTGCGGGAAGCGCAGGTCCGCGCCGCCGGCCAGAACGTCGATGCTGGCGCCGAGCGCGGACATGGCCATGGCGGCGCATTCGGCATGCCAGCCGGGCCGCCCCGGCCCCCACGGGCTGGGCCACGCCGGCTGCCCGTCCGCCGACCGGCGCCAGACGGGCACGTCGAACGGGTCGTCGCGCAGCGGGTCGTCGGGGTCGTCGCCGTAGTCCGTGGACAGCGCGAGGGCCTGTTCGCGGCTCAGCCCGGCCCGCGACGCGAGGCTCGCGCCGCGGAAGTAGACATGCCCGTCGCGTCCGTAGGCGTGTCCACCGGCAAGCAGCGCGGCCGCCAGTTGCTGGACGTGGCGGATGTGGTGCCGGGCCCGCGGCTCGTGCGCGGGCGGGCGTACCCGCAGGGCCGCCATGTCCTTGTCGAACAGGTATTCCTGGTACAGGGCGAACTCGTCGTACGCGCGGCCGCGTAAGCCGGCGGCCCGGGTCAGCACGTCGTCGACATCGGTGACGTTGCGGCAGGCCGTCACGTCGACGCCGGCCATCCGCAGGACCGATGCCAGGGTGTCGGCCCAGATGAAGGTTGCCGCATGCCCCAGGTGGGTGACGTCGTACGGGGTGATCCCGCACACGTACAGCCGCGCCGGGCTGACCGTGGCAAGACGTTGGCCGGACAGGCGCAGCTCGGTACTGCGCACGGCCGGCGCCTGCGGGGTGCCGATCACGTCGATCTCCAATACGTAAACGAGGACGTACGGCGGTCGCGCCCGACAGGTCGCGACCCGGGTGCTACAGGTCGGCGCCCTTGCGGACGTAGAAGACCATGGCGTCCTCCTCGGTACCGGAGATGAACAGATCGTGGCCGTTGTCGTCGGCCCAGGCGGGGATGTCCGACAGCGCGCCCTTGTCGGTCGCGAGCACCTTGAGCACCTGGCCGGGTTCGAGCAAGCGCATCGCCTTGGTGGCGGCGAGTACGGGCATGGGGCACATCAGGTTGCGGGCGTCCACGGTCTCGTCGGTCTCGATCGCGTCGGTCATCTGGGTTGGACTCCTCACACGAAAATGGTGACGTGGGAGCGGCGGGCGGTGGACATGAAGGCGGCGGCGCCGCCGAACTCGACGCCGTCGATGAAGTCGTCGTGGCTGTAGCCGAAGACGTCGATGGTCATCTGGCAACCGATCAAGCGTACGTCGAGCTCACGGGCGGAGTCGAGCAGGGTGGCGATGCTGGCCACGTTGTGCTTGGCGAAGCGGGACTTCATCATCTTGGAGGCGAGCGAGACCATGCCGGGCATCGCGGTGACCAGGTCCGGCATCGGTACCGGCATCGGCATGGCGGGGTTGCCGACCGGGTCGACCTTGAGCTTGCGGGCGGCGTCCTTGTGGATGATGTTGAGGCCGTAGAACGTGAAGAAGACCGCGGTCTGCATGCCGGCGGCGGCCGCCGCGGTGGCGAGGATCAGCGGGGGGTACGCCCAGTCGAGGGTGCCCTTGGACGCGATGATGGCGGCGCGGCGTGAAGCCGGGTCCTTGCTGAACGCGCGCTGCACCTCCTCGCGGACGATACGGCGCACGTCCTCTTCGCCCAGCGCCACGTGTTCCGGGGCGGGTAGCTCCATGGTCATCGGCCGGTCTCCTCTGTGGTGAGTCCGTTTGGTGGCACATCCGCCGCGGCGCGCAGCATGGCGGCGGTCGTAGCGGCCCGGTCGGCCCAGTGCGCGGCGGCGGCGCCCACCGCGGGCGCGTCGGCGTGGTGC
>JAEHDK010000721.1 GCA_016880465.1 Micromonosporaceae bacterium | reverse complement strand
TGGTGGGGGCCGTACACCTCAGCGAGACCCGCGGCGGCGCGGTCGAGCACCACGCGGGCGGCGCCGAGGTACGCCGCATCGGGGTCGCGGCGATCGCGGCCGAGCTGCCGTACCCGGTCTACGGCGCGTACGTGCAGCTCGACATGCAGCAGCCGACGGCCGACACGCGACTGGTACCGGTACCGCCGAGGTACGAGAACGCGGCTCAGAACGCCGGGTACGTGGTGCAGTGGTGGCTGATGGCCGGCCTCACGCTCGTCGGGTTCGGGTACCTGGCCCGGCGCGAGGCACGGCAAGCCGCCGGCTTCGACGCCGAACTGCGCGACCTGGCGAACGCCGGAGACGACACGAGACCGGTGTCGCCCGCGGTGTGAGATCGACCGGGCCGCTATATCGTCGGGCCCATGACCGAACATGAGTCGGCGGCACCGGTGATCGCGCAGGTCGGCGAGATCCAGGTGACGGCCGCCTCGGTCCATACCCCGACCGGCGAGTTCCCGTTGCGGGGTACGACCTGGCAGGTAGCCGAGCAGTGGCTGCCCAACCAGCGGACGCCGCCGTGGGCGATCGCGGCGGCGATTCTCGGCTTCTGCGTCGTGGGTCCGTTCAGCCTGCTGTTCCTGCTCGTCCGGCAGACCGGGTACCTCGGGATCGCGCAGGTCACCGTGCACAGCTGGGCGCACGAGTACGTCGCCCGGATCCCGGTGACCGACCAGGCCCAGGTCCAGCAGCTGCAGAACCAGGTCAACTACGTACGGTCGCTCGCCGCGCTCTGACGCCCCCGGTGGATGGCGCGCACCATGTCGATCGTGTCCGCCTCGGCGGCCGGCTTGTCGTCGCGGTAGCGCAGTACCCGCGCGAACCGCAGGGCGACCCCGCCCGGGTAGCGGGGGCTGGACTGCACGCCGTCGAAGGCGATCTCGACGACCAGCTCGGGACGGACCCGGACGACCCAGTCACCCCGCTCCTCGGCGCGGGCCAGCAGCTGCTCGGTCTGCCAGCGCAGCAGCTCGTCGGTCAGCCCCTTGAACGTCTTGCCGAGCATCACGAAGCCGCCCGTCTGCGGGTCGCGGGCGCCGAGGTGCAGGTTGGACAGCCAGCCCTGCCGCCGGCCGTGCCCCCACTCCGCGGCAAGGACCACGAGGTCGAGGGTGTGCCGCGGCTTCACCTTGACCCAGGCGCCGCCCCGCCGGCCGACGTCGTACGGCGCGTCCAGGGCCTTCACCACGACGCCCTCGTGGCCCTCGTCGAGCGCGGCCGCGTACGCCGCCGCAGCCTCGTCCACTGTGGACGCAACGGTGCGGGCGACGAGCAGCCCGGCCGGGACGGCCCCGGCAAGCGCGGCCCACCGCACCCGGCCCGGCTCGTCGACCAGGTCGGTGCCGTCGAGGTGCAGCAGATCGAAGAAGTACGGCCGGAGAGCAGCCGGGGCGGGCGGCGCGGCACTCGCCCGGCGCGCCGCCCGCTGCCGCTGTGCGGCCCGGCTCGACGTCTCCTGGAACGGTCGGGGCCGGCCGGCGTCGTCCAGCGCGATGGCCTCCCCGTCGAGGACGACATCGCCGACCGGCAGCAGGCGTACGGCGGCCACCACCTCCGGTACGCGGCCGGTGATGTCGTCCAGGCTGCGGGTGAAGACACCGATCTCGTCGCCCGTGCGGTGCACCTGGATCCGTACGCCGTCGAGCTTCGCGTCGACCGCCGCCGGGTATCCGGTCGTGTCGAGCGCCTCGTCCACTGTGGACGCGCTCGCGGCGAGCATTGGCGCCAGCGGCCGGCCCACCCGCAGGTGGAACTCGCCGAGTGCGGCGGCGCCACCGGTCAACGCGGCCACGGCCACGGCCTTGAGATCGCCGGCGAGGAGAAGTGCTCGGCGAACCGCCGCCACCGGTACGGCGGCCGCCCCGGCGATCGCGTCGGCCAGCAGCCCGGCCTGGGCGCCCTGGCGCAACTCGCCGCTGATCAGTCCGCGCAGCAGTCGTTGCTCCTCGCTTGTGGCGGCGGAGAACAGCGCCTGCAGCCGGTCCCGACGGCGGGCCTGGGAACCCGGACCGCTCTGGGCGCCGATCGCGGCGAGCGCATCGTCGACGGCGGCGACGGTCAGCATGGCGACCTCGGCCGGTGGCGGGAGCTCGCGCAGGCTGGCCCAACCGACCCCGATCTGGCGCTGCCGAAGCTCCCCGGCCAGGTAGGCCGCGCCCGCAGCGATCTCCTCGGGTGGCAGCCGGCGTAGTGCGTCAGCGATCAACTCGATCTTGGCGCGCCGGCCGGGAGTGGCGGCGACGGCGGCGGAGGTGGCGGCCAG
>JAEHDK010000090.1 GCA_016880465.1 Micromonosporaceae bacterium | reverse complement strand
TCGCGGCGTTGCTGCAGCATCCGAACGCCCGTGCCGACGAGGTCGGTCGGCGGGCGCGCCGGCTCGCTCTGGCGAACGGTACCGCCGGCGACGACGAGACGATCGGCGCGGTATGGGTGCGCGGCCCGAACCTGTTCCTCGGCTACCTCAACCGGCCCGACGCCACCGCCGAGGTGATGCGGGACGGCTGGTTTCACACCGGCGACCTGGCGACCCGGGCTCCGGACGGATACCTCCGCATCGTCGGGCGGCGCGCCACCGACCTCATCAAGAGCGGCGGCTTCAAGATCGGCGCCGGGGAGATCGAGAGCGTGCTGCTAGAGCACCCCGATGTGGCCGAGGCCGCGGTGACCGGCGCGCCGGATCCCGACCTGGGCGAGCGGGTGGTGGCGTGGATCGTCCCGGTGCCGGGCTGCCGGCCCGACCCGGCCGAGCTGGCCGATCGCGTGGCGCGCCAGCTGGCTGTCCACAAGCGGCCTCGCGAGGTGCACTTCCTGGACCGGTTGCCCCGCAACGACATGGGCAAGGTGATGAAGCGGGCGCTGCACCCGGCACAGACACCCGACCGCCGTGTCTAGCGCCGAGCCGGTGGGCTCCCTGGATGGGCGCGCCGCGATCTTCCTCGTCGCCACCGGATTCGTCCCCTTGCCCGCCCCCGGCGCCGGCTGACGAGCCGTTTGCCCGAGGCGCCTACCAGCACGGCTCGCGGCGCGGCTCGGCCTGCGGCGCACAGTGTCCACTGTCGACTCTGGCCGCCACCCGATCCGGCTCGGGGATCAGCAGCTCGCCGATCTGGCACCGCAGCGCGACGCAGATGACGTCCAGGTCGTCGAGCTTGAGGGCGAGCGGCTGGCCGGACCAGAGGCCGGACATCTTCCCCGCGGAGACCTGAAGTCCGTGCTCGGCGAGCAGGTGCTGCAGGTCGGCCGCGTGCCAGATGCCCCTCGTCGCGGCCGCCGGCCGCAGGTTCCACTTCATGTGGGCAGAGTCCTTCCACCGCGGCGTCCACCGGTTCACCCGAACTGAGAACGCGCCAGCAGTGCCGTGGGTTACGCCACTGTCCAGATACTGGCATGCAGCAGCCGGGTCGGGTACGGTACGCGCCCGCCGCCGGCGAGCACCCGGCGGCGACCCGCGACACCGGCGCCAGTGCCGCGAACCGAGCCGGCATCCGCCGGGTCGAGTTGACCTCGCGCCCGGAACGTGCGGAGGTGGTGGGGTGAGCGGTCGCGAGGAGCGGGATGGGGTGTCGTTGACCAACCTCGACGAGCCACTGTTCGACGGGGCGGCGGCGACGAAGCGGGACCTGGTCGACTACCTGGACGCGGTGCACGAGCGGATCATCCCGGTGCTGCGGGACCGGCCGCTGTCGGTGATCCGGGTGCTCCGCGGCCAGGCCCCCTTCATGCAGAAGAACGTGCCCAAGTACACCCCGTCGTGGGTACGGACGGTGCCGTTGTGGGCCGAGACCTCCAAGCGCGAGGTGTCGTACGCCCTGTGCAACGACCGGCGTACGTTGCTGTGGTTCGCCAACCAGCGGGCCGTCGAGTACCACCCGACGCTGGCCGAGGCCGGCCACCTCGATCGACCGACCCATCTCGTACTCGACCTCGACCCCCCGGACGCCGACTCGTTCGGGATGGCCGTACGGGCCGCGCACCTCGTACGCCGGGCGCTGGCCGAGGTCGACCTGGCCGGCGCGGTGAAGACGAGCGGGGCGAAGGGCCTGCACGTGTTCGTACCGATCGACACGCACGCGCCGGTCGAGGACGTGGCCGCGGCGACCCGGGCGATCGCGGCCCGGGCGGAGCGCCTCGATCCCGAGCTCGCCACCACGGCGTTCCTCCGGGAGGACCGGGGCGGAAAGGTGTTCCTGGACTCGACCCGGGCCGGCGGGGCGACGGTGGCGGCCACGTACAGCCCACGGGTCCGGCCGGGCGTACCGGTGTCGTTCCCGGTCGCGTGGGACCAGCTCGACCGCATCGCACCGGCCCAGTTCACCGTGCACACCGCCGCGCGGCTGGTCGCCGGCGGCGATCCGTGGGCCAGCCGGCTGCCGGCCCCGCAGCGGCTGGACTCGGCGCTGGTCGAGGAGGGTCGGGCGATCCCCGTCGCCCGGGTCCAGGCGATGCACGAGGGGAAGCGCCGGGCCCGGGCTCGCCGCGCCGGCTGACCGGCACCGGCCACCCGGCTGGCGGTGCGGGCGCCGTACGGGCATTACTGTCGACGCCGTGAGCGAGCTCTTGCCGGCGCTGCCGGAGAACTGGGCACGGTGCCTCGCGGTGGCGGCGCACCCGGATGACATCGAGTACGGTGCGGCATCCGCGGTGGCCCGCTGGACCGCACAGGGCAAGCAGGTCACCTACCTCCTGGTGACCCGGGGTGAGGCCGGCATCGACGGCATGCACCCCGATCTGGCCGGCCCGCTGCGCGAGGCGGAGGAGCGGGCCGGAGCCCGCGAGGTCGGCGTGGACGTCGTCGAGTTCCTCGACCATCGCGACGGCGTCGTGGAGGGTGGGATGGACCTGCGCCGCGACATCGTCCGGGCGATCCGCCGGCACCGGCCCGAGGTCGTGATCTCCGGGGCGTTCTCGGTACGGATGATCGGCGGCCTGACCAACCAGGCCGACCATCGGGTGGTCGGGCTCGCGGCCCTCGACGCCGCGCGGGACGCCGGCAACCGGTGGATCTTTTCCGAGCTGGAGGACGAGGGCCTGCCACCCTGGCCGGGCGTACGGTACGTGTGCTTCGCCGGTGCGGAGACCCCGACCCACGGCGTGGACGTCACCGGCGAGCCGCTGGAGCGGGGGATCTCCTCGCTGGCGGCGCACGCCGAGTACACGAACGGGCTGGGCGCGGCCGGCTTCGAGCCGCGTCCGTTCCTCACCTGGATCGCCAAGATGAGCGGTCCGGCGCTGGGCGTCGAGGCCGCGGTGCTGTTCGACGTCCACGAACTCGTCCCCGACGGACCGCCGCCCTGGGCCTGACAACGCCACGAGGAGTTCCCATGCGCGCCGCCATCTACCGCCGACCCGGTCCTGCGGCCGAGGTGTTGACGGTCACCGAGGTCGACACGCCGATGCCGGGCCCGGGCGAGGTACGGGTCAGCGTGGTGGTGTCCGGCGTGAACCCCACCGACTGGAAGTCCCGCTCCGGCACGGGTGCCGTGCCGGGCGGGTTCCAGGTGCCTAACCAGGACGGCGCCGGGGTCATCGACGCAGTCGGCGACGGCGTGGACCTCGCGCGGGTGGGGGAGCGCGTCTGGGTCTACTTCGCGGCCTGGCAGCACCCGTACGGCACGGCGGCGGAGCAGACCGTCGTACCGGCCGACCACGCCGTACCGTTGCCGGACGGGATCGGGTTCGATCTCGGCGCCAGCCTCGGCATCCCGGCGATGACGGCACACCGCTGCCTGTTCGCCGACGGCCCGATCGACGGCCGGGTCGTCCTGGTCGCCGGCGGGGCGGGCGCGGTCGGCCACTTCGCCATCCAGCTGGCCCGGGCAGCCGGCGCCACCGTTGTCACCACGGTCAGCAGCCCGGCCAAGGCCGTGCTGGCGGAGGCGGCCGGCGCGCACCACGTGGTCAACTACCGCACCCCAGACCCGGCGGCCCAGATCCGGGCGGTCGCGCCGGCCGGGGTGGATCGCATCGTGGAGGTGGCCCTCACGGCCAACCTGGAGCTCGATCTCGCGGTCGCGGCACCGAACGCGGCCATCGTGACGTACGCCAACGAGCCGACCGCGCCGACCCTGCCGGTGCGGGATCTCATGGTGCGCAATCTCGTCCTGCGGTTCGTGCTCATCTACACCGTGCCGGAGCCCGCACTGCGGCTGGCGGCCGCCGACCTCACCACCGCCCTGCGCGCCGGCGCGCTGACCGAGCTGACGCCGCACCGGTACGCGCTCGACGAGATCGCGGCGGCGCACGACGCGGTCGAGTCCGGGGTCACCGGCAAGGTGCTCGTCGACGTCGCGGGCGCGCCGGCGGCCACCACCTGACTCGGGCCGGGTCGAACGCGCGCTAGCCGGCGGGCTGCGCGAGGCCGGTCGAGATGGCGGTGCCCAGCTCGACGGTTCGCGAGACGGTGCAGAGCCGGTCGTGTGACATCTGCACGGAGCGGGGCAGCGCCCCCCGGGCCGCATCGCCGGCCCCGCCGTCGGGGAAGGTCACCGCGAACGTGACCGCGAGGTTGTCCATCCGGTTCCCGCCGGCGCTATCGCGGATCTTGTCGCCGCTCACCGTGACCGCGAACCCGGTCGGCTCCGCGCGGCGGCTGACCACCAGATCCACGTCGATTGCGGTACAGCAACCGATGGCGGCCAGCAACAGCTCGACCGGGCTGAACGTGTTCTCGTCGCCGCCCCCTACCGAGATGGTGCCGCCGCGAACGTTTCGCACCACGTATCGCCCGACGCTGGTGCGCTGGATGTCCACCGAGCGGGCGGAGCCGTCAGTCATGAGCCCGAAAATACCGGTGCGGCGGTGCGATCGCATTCCGATCCCGCGAGTGGTGCGGCGCGGGTCAGCGGCCCGCCGGAAGCCCAGGAGGTCGAGATGCGCCGGCGGATCGTCAGGCGGGTGGCGCATCCGCTCGTCGGACCGCTCGAGTTCGAGTGCCAGGTGCTGCACATCACCGACCCGGACCAGCGGCTGGTCGTCTACTGCGCCGCGCCCGGCTCGCCGACGAGCGAGGCGTTCCGCCTGACGCGCTCGCCGGTGCGCAGCCGTCCGGTCGACGTACCCGACGACCCCGACGCCCGGTCGGGGTGGTTGGTCGCGGGCGCGTACGAGTCCATGACGAGCTCGTGCACCGGTTCGACGCCGAGCTTGCGGTGGTTCGCGCCGGCGAGGTCGCCGCGGATCTGGCGGCGGACGGGATCTCGGATCTGCGCAACAGCATCGCGACACTGTCCGCAGTGGACAGTCCGGACCCGGTCTTCGCCGGCCTGCGGGGTACCGGCGAGACCCAGGCCGAGGGGTATATCGTCTCCGGTATGGCCGAGGAGAACCTGTCGATCCTGCCGGGGTTCCGGGAGATGGCCGAACGCCGCCGGGAGCTCGTCGCGGAACTCGTGGCCCGACGGCACGCCGCCGGCCTTTCGCAGGGTGAGGTCGCGGAGCGGATGGGTACGTCCCAGCCCGCGGTGGCGCGGCTGGAGGCGGGGCAACTCGATGCCCGGATGTCGACGATGCAGCGGTACGCCGCCGCGGTCGGCGTCCGCCTGCATCTCGGCCTGGCACCGTCGCCGTCGACACGGGAGGACAAGTGACATGCGCGGACAGCACGGCCCGTACCCCTATCGGCGGCCGGAGCCAGGGCCGCCGCCTGGACCGTCCACTGGGGACAACCTGTCGCCGTGGCTGGAGGAGCGGCTGTTCGACCAGCGGATCGTCACGCTGCGCGGACAGCTGACCGGCTCGGTCGCCAGCCAGGCGGCGGCCGCGCTGCTGACCCTGGACGCCTTGGGCGGCGAGCCGGTCCAGCTGCACCTGGCGGCGCCCGAGGGCGAACTGGCCGCGGCGTTCGCGGTGGTCGACGCGATCGACGCCATGCGGGCGCCGCTCCATGCCGTCGTCACCACCCAGGTCGGCGGCGCGGCGGTGGCCGTGCTCGCGGCGGCCAACCGCCGGCTCGCCTACCGGCACGCGCGGATCCGGCTCGCCGAACCGTGGGCGGCAACCGTGGCCGGTACGGCGGACGAGGTGGCCGCGGCCGCCGGCCAGTACCTGCGCGAGCTGGAGGAGCTCGTGGTACGCCTCGCGGAGGTCACCGGCCAGCCGCGTAGCCGCATCGAAGACGATCTGTCCAGCGGCCGTACGTTGACGGTCGAGCAGGCCCGCGAGTACGGCTTGATCGACGACATCGTCGGCCAGCGGCCGGATGGCACGGCGGGTAGGGCGTAGCCCCCGGCCCGCCGCTCACTCGCAGAACACCTGCACCTTGGTGTCGGCTTGGTCGACGTCTACGGTCATGTCGGCCAGATGGTCGATCAGTTCCTCGATGTGCTGCGGCTTCAACTGGCTCAGGTCGATCGGTATGCCGGCGTTGCGCAGCTCGCCGTTGACCTGGTTGAGCGCCTGCGGCGGGATCAGGCTGGTCAGCCGTACGCCCGCGCGCAGGAGCTGGATCGGGACCCGGATGTTGACCCGCGCGGGCCCGTCGGCCAGGTCCTCCACCGTCTCCACCAGCACCCGCAGGTACCTGGGTCGCGCCGGCGGCCGTTGCTCCGCGAGAGCCGAGGACGCGTGGAACTGCTCGCGGTCGAGGGCGGCGATGAGCCGCTCGGCCTCGTCCACGGTGACCTTTGCCTCGGCCACCATCTCGAGGATCTGTCGGCGCTGCTCGTGCATGCTTACTCCCTCTGCTATCTGAGGCTGACCAGCACGGCCGTGCGGCCGTGCTCGACCTCGATCCGGGTACCGCCGAGCGACGACACCAGTCGCCATCCGGCATAGAGCGCGCGGCCCGGGTGGACCCGGTACGCCAGGCACACGGCGGCCGACGCCACCGCGACCAGCAGGAGGATCGGCGACAACAGCAGCAGCACCGGAAGAACAGGGATCCACAACCGGATCCGCCGGCTACCTCCACTGTGGACCCGTACGGTCACCAGCTGCGGCATCATCTCGGCGCCTCCAGTTCCCGCAATGCGTCCTCCGCGTTGATCTCGCCGCGCCGCAGCCGATCGATGACGTCGGCCCGGGACGGTGCCGGATCGGTGTCCACGAAGTCGAGCTGCTGCGCGATCCGGTTGAGCCGGGACTTGATCGTCGGGTAGCTGACCCCGAAGATCCGTTCCATCTCCTTGATCGAGCCGTGGCACCGGACGAACGCGGTGACGAACACCTGGTCCTCAAGGCTCAGCCCGGCCAGCTGGGGCAGCTCGAACTCTCCCTCGATGGCGATGCCCCTGGCGCGGAGGCGGACCCGCTCGACCACGAACGGCTCGCCCCGCGTGAGGTTGGTCAGCTCCGGCCACTCCATAGCTCATGTTGTACCTTGAGTTTCTCAAGGTTTCAAGAGCTGAATCTTAAATTCCTTAAAAGGCAGGGTGTGGCCGGCCAGTGCCGTGGCGTGGCGTGCTACGTCAGGTCGCTCCCGGGGTCGATCCGCCAGTGGTTGGTGGCCAGGGTCCGGCCGGCGAACTCCACGTCGCGCTGCCCGATCAACGTGCAGCCCAGGGCGCGGCAGATCTGGTTGGAGGCGCCATTGCTGACCCCGGGAAACGCGTGCACCAGCCCCCAGCGGCCGTCGTCGCGCGCCCTCCCGAGCAGCAATCGCGCCGCCGCCGTGGCCAGCCCGCGGCCCTGGAACTCGGGCAGCACCATCCAGCCGATCTCGGAGATCGGCTCGGCGTCCTCCAGGTGGGACCAGAGGACGACCGTACCGGCGGCCACGCCGGGCTGCGCCTCGTCGGGAATGATCATCGTGATCCACTCCCGGTCCGACGCCACCGCCGCGACATCCCGCTGCACCTTGGCCTCGATGCCGTCCCGGGGCAACGGGCCACCGAGCTCGGCCATCATGACGGGATCACAGCGCATCCGGACGTACAGGTCGATGTCCCCGAGTTCTACGTCGCGCAGCCGCACCGCCCACCTCCGTGCCGTTACTCATCCGTACCGGCGGGTCCTCCAGGCACTTCTACCACCCGGGCCGCCCATTCACTACGCGTGCCCTCGTGCAGGCCCGCATAGACGCGGTCGCGGAGCTGGTTGGCGTCGGCGGCGGTCAGCGTGCGCTGCAGGTCGCGGATGACGAGGCGCAGCAGGACGTTCTGCTGCCCCGGCCGCAGCCCCATCCGGTGCCGGGCACTGTCCGGCAGGTCGGCGTGGCTGGTCTGGCTGAGCACCGCGACCTCCTCCAGCTGACTCGCGTCGGCGCCCAGCAGCTCGCGGACCCGGTCGCCGAGCAGTTCGGCGTCCACCGGGCCGGCCACCGCGACCGACAGGTCCCGCCTGGCGGCCGGCATCGCCGACACCGGCTGGTACGGCAGCAGGTCGCGCAGCTGCCCGGCGACCCGGGGATCGGAGGACCGCAACAGCCGGATGTCGGGGATGTTCTTGGCCAGCATGACGAGCCGGTCCAGGCCCAACCCCATCGCCAGCCCGGTGCTCGTCGCGGGCAGGCCAGATCCGGCCAGCACCGCGGGATGGGCCAGGCCGCACTCGCCGACCTCGACCTCGTCGGCGCCGACGCGCAGGTAGATTTCCCGACCCGCCCGGGTGTACGGATGGCGGCTGGGTACGGTGTGCCAGTCCCGGCCCGGCAGCACGGCGGCGATCACCAGGCCGATCATCTCGGACAGGTCATCGTCCGTCAGAGGTACGCCGGCACGGCGGGCCCGCCACACGTCGAGCTGGTGGGGTTCGCCGACGTGTCGGCGGTCGATGACGTCGCGGCGGTAGCACAGGCCGGGCACGCTGAGCACGGTCTCGGCGGTGCCGCTGCGCGCGTACCGGTCGAGCAGGGCGGGTATCCGGGCGGTCGTGTGTGAGCGCAGCATCAGCCCGTCGCCGACGTACCGGCTGTAGCGGCGGTCGCGGGTGACGGCATCGGGCGGGTACCGCAACCGGTCGTAGTTGTCCGCCACGGTGACGACCCGCGGGCCACCGTCCCGGTGAACCGGTACGCCCCACGCGGCGGCCAGCGCCGCCTGGATCGCCTCGACGACCTGCTGCATGGCATGGTCGCCGGCGGACGGGTCGGTGAGGTCGCGCACCGCCAACAGGTCGGCCAGCTGCCCGGCCGGCACGGGCGTCGGTACAGCGATGTCCATGGTCAAGCTCCTCGCGGGAATGGATCGGTGGGCCACAGAAAACGCCCCCGGCCGTAACCGGGGGCGAGGTCTTCAGGCGCACCAGCGAGGCGCACGCAGGCGTCAGGAGGCCATCGACCGCCCACCGGTCACCCGGGGGCACCGAAATCGACGACGGCATCCAGTCATGCCGGCAAGTGTGCCCTCGGCAGGCCCTGATCGGCAACCGGATTGCCGGCGGGGACAGCACGAAGAAGCCGCAGGGCCGCCGCACCGGCCAGGAACGTGACGAGCGCGGCGGTGGGCATGCCGAACAGCTCGTGGCCGACGTTGGCCGACACACTGTTGCCCAGCAGGCCGGCGACCGCGGCGGTGTACCCGACCACGGTGAGCCCGGTACGCGGCACCGGATGGGTGAGTGCCCGGGCGACCCCGGCGGGCAGCCAGCGCGGCCGGGTCGCGGGGCGCCGGGCGCCGCGCCGCTCGATCGGACCGAAAATCGCCACCAGTACGGCGAGCACGAGAATCAACATGACGAGCCACGGCAGCCGCCAGAGCCACCAGGCCGCGGTGCCGACCGCCGGCGTGGGGAGCAGATCGAGCGAGGACAGCACGCCGACGAGTACGAGCACGGCGCTCATGTGCCACAGGAATATCGTCAGCACCACCGCGTTGGCCGCGACCACCGCCAACCACGGCCGCGGCCGGTGCAACCAGCGCTCCCCGGGGCCGCGCAGCACCGCGACGAGGCCCAGCTGCATGGTGGCGGCGGCGAGCAGCGCGACCGTGGGTGGCGACGCATTCCTTATCGGTTCGCCCGCGACATCGATCATCGTGACCGGGTACGGGCCGGCCACGGTCAGCAGTACCAGCGCGGCCAGCCCGCCCAGCAGCAGGGGTACCGATACGCGCGGGCGGAAAGACAGGCGGCGGTCCCGCCAGAAGAACCCGACCTGGTGGATCGCCAACCAGCCGAACAGGTAGTTGCCGTCCGCCGGGGCGCTGGCGCCGGTGAACCGCGCGATGTCGCCGAGCGCGACGAGGACGACGAGCACCAGGGGTACCGCCAGCCCGAACCGCCGGTGCAGCGCGTACATGAGCGGGGTCAGCAGGACCACGATGAGGTACGCCGCGAGGAACCAGAGCGGGATCGAGGCGACCCAGACGGCGGTGCGTACCTGCCCCGGGAAGGCGTTGACCAACCGGAGGAGCACCGCGGCGCCGGCGAGTACGGCGAACAGCGCGGTGGTCGGCCGGACCAGCCGCCCGCTGCGGTCGACCAGCCACCCGACGGCGTCCCCGCCGCGCCGGCGGTGCGACAGCAGCGATGCGCTGTTGGCGTACCCGCCGACGATGAAGAACACCGGCATCACCTGAACCACCCAGGTGATCGGGTACGCCCAAGTGAGATCGTTCAGCGCTGAATGGCCGGTCAGCCGGCGGTCGCCGGCGTAGTGGATGACGGTGATCAACCAGTGGCCGAGCACCACCAGGATGATCGCCACAGCACGGAGCAGGTCCACGTAGCGCTCCCGCGACGGCGGCGTGCTCTCGGCGAGCTGGCGCAGGCGGCGCATGCGACCAACGTATCGGCGGGCGGTGACCGCCGCGGCGCATTGCCGATCCGGTCCCGGTAACGGTCCCGCAGCTCGCCTCGGTCGCGGCGTGGACCCTAGGCTTCCACGACGCCGTCGCGGACTTCGCGCACCCCGGCCCATGGCGGTTCTCGCGTGGAACTGCGTGCCGTTGTGGCGCGACATCGGCCCGCAGACCGCCGCCCACCGGCGTGACCGTGATCGCGGCCGCGTACGGCGGGCCCGATGGACCCGGTCGACCGCATCCCGCACATCGATGCGTCGCACGGCTGAGCCGCAGGGCCGGCACCGGTCAGTCTGGCAGGAGCGGCACTTCGAGGCCCTGGTCGCGGCCGAGCAGGACCGCCCGGGTGATCGCGGTGGAGCCGAACCGGCTGCGTACGGCGTCGAGCGCCGCGTCGAGGTCGCCGCCGCTGTGCCGGTAGAACGGCAGCTCCAGCTGGACGGCCGCGTCGTTGTCGAGGTTGGCGACGGCAACGCCGACCAGCGTCACGCCGTCCCGCTCGATCAGCGGCAGTGCGGCGGCCAGCAGCTCGCGTACCGCGTCGAGGATGGTCTGGGTGTGTGCGGTCGCCCGGGGCAGCGTGTGCGACCGCGTCGCCCGGGAGAAGTCGTCGAAGCGCAGCCGGAGAACCACCGTGCGACCGACCCGCCCGGCCGCGCGCAGCCGCCTGGTGACCCGGTCGACCAGCCCGGCAACGACGGCGTCCAGGGCGTCGGCCGACTTCGGCGAGCGGCCGAGGGCGCGCTGCGAGCCGATCGACCCGCGCCGGCGACCGACCTGCACGGGCCGCGGATCCCGGTTGTGCGCGAGGGCGTGCAGGTGCCGGCCCGCGGCCACCCCGAGCATCGAGACGAGGGCCGGCTCGCCGATCCGGGCGACGTGGCCGACGGTCCGGATCCCTCGCTCACGGAGCTTGCCGGCGGTGACCGGCCCGACCCCCCACAGCCGTTCCACCGGCAGCGGGTGCAGGAACGCCAGCTCGCGATCGGTCGGCACCACCAGCAGGCCATCGGGCTTGGCGACGCCGCTGGCCACCTTGGCCAGGAACTTGGTACGGGCAACGCCCACCGTGATCGGCAGACCGACGCGCTCGCGGACGTCGCTGCGCAGCCGGGCGGCAATCTCGGTGGGCGTACCGGCGATGCGGCGTAGGCCACCAACATCGAGGAAAGCCTCGTCGATCGACAGGCCCTCGACGATCGGCGTCGTCTGCCCGAACACCTCGAACACCGCTTTGCTCGCGGCGGAGTAGGCAGACATCCGGGGCCCGACGACGATCGCATGTGGACACAACTGCCGGGCCTGCCGGCCGCCCATGGCGGTCCGGACTCCACATGCCTTGGCCTCGTAGCTGGCGGCAAGCACGACGCCGGAGCCGACGATGACCGGGCGGCCACGCAACCGGGGGTCGTCGCGCTGCTCAACCGACGCGTAGAACGCGTCGAGGTCGGCGTGCAGGATCGTCCCGGTGGACACTTCGATATTTTCGCACATACGTTCGTACGTTGGGGGAGCCGAAGCAGCGCCGAACTAGACAGCTGGGAGCAGAGAGTGACGGCGTCACCGCTTAGCGTTGACGTCGTTACTCCATGCGGGTTCGGGGGGTTGATGGGCCTTTGCCCGCTCTAGCCAGCGTTTGGCGAGAGTCGTGCCAAACGCGCAGACGCGTTGGAGGGGAGGGCGCCGTGCGGGTTCGCATCGCGCTGTCAGTGGTCGGCGTGGTGATCGGCGCGCTGGCGGTCGTCGTCCCCGCGCACGCCGCGCCCCCGCCGGACTTCCAGACATCGCTGGTGGTCGGCGCCGGCCTGGACGGCCCCTCGGGTTTCGAGATCGCCCCGGACGGTCGGATCTTCATTCTCGAACGCTCCGGAACGATAAAGATATTCAAGAACGGGGAGCTGCTCGGGCAGCCGTTCGCCGAGCTGCCGTCGGAGGCCACTGGGGACCGCGGCCTGATCGGCATCGCGTTCGACCCGGACTTCGGTGTCGCGAACCACTACGTGTACTTCTATTACACCGGTCTCGATCTGCTCAATCACCTGGTCCGCTTCGACGCGTCGACGGATGTGGGCACCGAGGGACCGGTCACCATATTCCAGACCGAGTCGCTGTCGCAGCAGCTGCACGTGGGCGGCAGCATCCGGTTCGGCCCGGACGGAAAGCTCTACTTTGCCGTGGGGGACAACGGGTACCCGGCCAACGCGCAGGATCTGCGCAACCCACACGGCAAGATACTGCGTATCAACTCCGACGGCTCGGTCCCGCCGGACAACCCGTTCGTCGGCCAGGCCGGCAAGCTCGGCGCGATCTGGGCGTACGGTTTCCGCAATCCGTGGCGCTTCCAGTTCGACAGCGCAACCGGGCAACTGTACGGCGGGGACGTGGGCGACTTCAGTTGGGAGGAGCTCAACCACATCGTCAAGGGCGGCAACTACGGGTGGCCGCTCAAGGAGGGCGCCTGCACCGCCGACTGCGCCGGCTTCATCGACCCGATCTACACCTACCCGCACGGCGGGCAGAGTGCCGCCGTCACCGGCGGGCCGGTCTACCACGGCGCCATGTTCCCGCCGGCGTACCAGGGCAGGCTCTTCTTCGGCGACTACGCGCAGGGGTTCATCAAGACGGCCGAGCTCGATGCGGACGGCAACGTCACCGCCGTACACGAATTCGACACCGCGGCCGGCAGCGTGGTCGACCTGAAGGTGGCACCGGACGGTTCGCTGTACTACCTCACGTACTTTCCCGGCGAGCTGTACCGGATCAGCTACAACACCGAGTCGCATGTACCGGTCGCCCAGGCGAGCGCGGACGTGACCAAGGGCGTCGAGCCGCTGACCGTGCACTTCTCCAGCGCGGGCAGCACCGACCCGGACGGCGATCCGCTCACCTTCGACTGGGACCTCGGCGACGGGACGACGAGGCGGCTGGCCAACCCCACGAAGACGTACGCCGACCGGGGTGTGTTCACCGTGCGGTTGACCGTCTCAGATGGACAGAACCGGACGCCGGCCCAGCCGATCGTGGTCCAGGTCGGCCTTCCCCCCAGGTTGACCATCGGCGCGCCGGCCGACGGTGCGCTCTACCGGGCGGGCGACACCATCACGTACAACGCCGCGGCCACCGACGCCGCCGGGTTCGACCTCAACGACGCCGCCATTAAGACCGAAGTGCGATTTCACCACGGTACGCATTTCCATCCGTTCGTCGGCCCGTTGACCGGGCGGACGGGATCGTTCACCATCCCGACCACGGGCGAGGCGGCGGCGGACACGTCGTACGAGATAATCGTGACGGCGACCGACGGCAACGGTCTCTTCACGACCAGGTCGGTGACGATTCGCCCGCGCACGGCACAGCTAGGGCTCGCCACGGCACCGGCCGGCCTCGGGCTGGTGCTCGACGGAGTACCGGTGGCCACGCCGCTGTCCGTGACCGGCGTCGTCGGGTTCCAGCGTGAGCTGGCGGCACCGCCCACCGCGGTCGCGGCCGACGGCACGGTCTACCGCTTCACCGGGTGGTCGGACGGCCGGGCGATCCGGCACGTCATCACGACAGCGGACACGAATACGACCTACACCGCGACGTACGCGCCGTCGACGCCGTTCACCGGCGAGTACTTCGACAACGGCAACCTGTCCGGCGCGCCGGTCCTGACCCGACCGGATCCGCGGATCGACTTCGTGTGGCAGGGCGGCTCGCCCGACCCGGCCGTACCCGTGGATGGGTTCTCGGTCCGGTGGTCGAAGACCGAGTTCTTCGCCGGCGCCCGCTACCGCTTCACGACCGCGACGGACGACGGCGTCCGGCTCTACCTCGACAACCGGCTCGTCATCGACCACTGGCAGGGCCAGCCGGGGACGGCGTACGACTACGAGACCGAGTTCTTCACCGGCAACCACACGGTCACGATGGAGTATTTCGAGGGCGGCGGCGACGCGCTCGCGAAGCTGACCTGGGATACCACCACCAACCAACCCGATGACACGTTCCTCGCGCAGTACTGGAACGCGCCGGGCACCGCAAGTGCGCCGCCGATGCCCACCGGTCCGCCGGCGGTCTCCCGCGCCGAGCCGGCGATCGACCACGAGTGGGGCGGCGACTCGCCGGCGCCCGCCATCTCGCCCGACCACTTCATCGCGCGCTGGACCCGCTCGCTGAGCTTCGCGCCGGGGGAGTACGAGCTGTCCGTCACGGCCGACGACGGGGTACGGCTGGTGGTCGACGGCGTACGGGTCATCGACGAGTGGATCGACCAGAGCCCGACCAGCTACACCGCGACCGTGCTCCTCGACAGCGGGCTGCATACCGTCGTCATGGAGTACTACGAGAACACCGGTGGCGCGGTGGCCCGGCTGACCTACCGCCAGGTGGCCGATCCGGTGCCGCCGCCCGCCTACACGGCCGAGTTCTGGAACACCCCGGACTGGGGCGCGATGCCGGCCATCCCCACCCGGCCGGCCGACCTCACGCGCCAGGACGCCTCGATCGCCTTCGACTGGGGTGGCGGCAGCCCGGCGCCGCAGATCGACGCGGACCGGTTCGTGGCGCGGTGGACGCGTACGGTTGCCCTGCCGGCCGGGGTGTACCGCTTCAGCGGCGCGAGCGACGACGGGATCCGCATCTTCGTCGACAACCTGCCGGTGCTGAACCAGTGGCAGGACCAGCACGCCACCTTCAGCGTCGACGCGACGGTACTCGACGGCACGCACGCCATCCGGATCGAGTACTTCGAGGACGGCGTCGACGCGCTTGTCCGGTTCGACTACGAGCGGATCGGCGGCATCGCGCCGGGCGGCGGGTACCGCGCGGAGTACTTCCCGAGCCGGGACCTCTCGGGAACGCCGGTCGTACGGCAGGACGACACCGTGGACTTCGACTGGGGTGGTGGATCGCCCGACCCGAGCATCCCGGTTGACGACTTCTCCGCGCGGTGGACGAGGTCGCTTCCGTTCGCCGCGGGCAACTACACGTTCACGGTGACCGGCGACGACGGCGTACGCCTGGCCGTCGACGGGGTACGGGTCGTCGACCGGTGGGTGGACCAGGGACCGACGTCGTACTCGGTGACCCTGCAGCTGGCCGAGGGAACCCACGACATCGTGCTGGAGTACTACGAACACGGCGGCGGGGCCGTCGCGCGGCTGCGCTTTGCCCCGACCGACCAGCCGCCGTCGATCGGCCAACCGTTCGCCGCGGAGTATTTCGCCAACCCCACGCTGACCGGCCCGGCCGTACTCACCCGCACCGACGGTCGGCTCGACTTCGACTGGGGCGGCGGCTCTCCCGACCCGGCCATGCCGGCCGACCAGTTCAGCGCGCGGTGGACGCGGACCAGCCAGCTGGACGGTGGCCTGGTGCTGGACGGCTGGGGCGACCATCCGCCGACCACCTTCACCGCCGACGTCCTGATCGCCGCCGGTCAGCACACGATCGTCGTCGAGTACTACGAGAACGGTGGCGGCGCAACGGCCCGACTCAGCGAGCCCCTGCGGGTCCTACCATGATCTACCAGCAGCCGCTGTCCCCGCCGGCCGACGACCCTCCCGCCGAAGACCCCCCGGCCGCGGCCGCGGCACCCCGGCCGGACACCGCCACGCCGGACCCCACCCGGGTCGAGCGCGTCGTCGCCCGGCTGCGGCTCGACGCGCTGGTACCGTCCGGGTCCGGTACGGCC
>JAEHDK010000720.1 GCA_016880465.1 Micromonosporaceae bacterium | reverse complement strand
GGCGGGTGCCGGGCACCCACCTGGGCAACCGGGCCCAGCCGCCGGCCGTACCTCTGGCCCCGCCCGATCGCGATCCGGAGGCGGAGCGGGCCGCGCTCGACGGTTTCTTCTCGGGCTTCGCCCGCGGGACCGACGTACCGCCCGACCGTTGACAAGGAAAGGCCGACATGACCGTGCACGCCGAACATCTGAGCAGCGAGGCGCAGCAGTTCAACTGGCTGCTCAGGCAGTTCGCCGCCAATACGCCTGAGGTCGTCGACGCGATCGCGGTCTCCTCGGACGGCTTGCTGATCGCGATGTCCCGCGCCGCCGACCGCGCCGATGCCGACCGGCTGGCCGCCATCACGTCGGCGATCATCAGCCTCGCGCAGGGTGCGGCCCGCGTCTACCACCTCGGCTCGCCCAACAAGGTCATCATCGACCTGGCCGGGGGGTACCTGTTGGTCAGCGCGATCAGTCCCGGATCCGCGCTGGGCGTGCTCGCGTCCCGCTCGGCTAACCTCGGCAACCTGGCGTACGAGATGGCACTGTTCGCCAATCGGGCAGGTGCGGTGCTCACCCCGCAGCTGATCGAGGAGCTCAAGGTCACGGTGGGGTACTGAGGTGGGGAGCGTGGAGTTGAGCCGGCGGACCCGGCGCCCCGTACCCGTGAAGATCGTTATCGCGGGCGGCTTCGGCGTCGGCAAGACGACGACCGTGAACGGGATCTCCGAGATTCCGATCCTGACCACCGAGGCCGCGATGACCGACGTCGCGGCGGCGATCGACCGTACGGGGCACGTACCGGAGAAGACGACGACCACCGTCGCGCTGGACTTCGGCCGGATCACGATCGACGACGAGATCACGCTGTACCTGTTCGGCACGCCCGGGCAGGACCGGTTCGGCTTCATGTGGAACGAGCTGACCGACGGCGCACTGGGTGCCCTGGTGATCGTCGACACGCGGCGGCTGGACGAGTGCTACCCGGCCGTCGACTACTTCGAGCAGGTCGGCCTGCCGTTCGTGATCGGGGTGAACCGGTTCGACGGCCGGCTCGACCACGATCTCGACGACGTCCGGTGGGCGCTCGCGGTCGCCGACGACATCCCGCTCATCACCTTCGACGCGCGCAGCCGCGAGTCGGTCCGCGACGCGCTGATCGCGGTGCTCGAACGGGCACTCGTCCAGGCGGCCGCCACGCGCGCCTGACCCGCTACTGCGGCCTGATGTCCGGATCGTCGCTGAGCAAATCGATCTGCGCTTTGCCGCGCTTGAGGACGAGCGAAAGGACCAGGTAACAGAGCATTCCGATGACCAGCCCGATCGCGTACCAGCCGAACGCATCCGTGCCCTCGGGGAACAGCGCGGTCACCGCGCCACCGCCCACCGCGGCAAGCACCGCCGCGAGGTCCGAGATCTGCGCATGCTGCCTGGTTCTGACCAGCGTGCGGTAGGTGATGAACCCGGTCACCACCCCAAAGCACACGGCTCCGGTACTGATCACTCGCTGGCTCATGGCCGCAACCTCCCTTCCATCGGGATCCGTAGGGCCGCGTCGCAGTACGGGGTGTACGCCAGGCCCATGAGGTTGCCGCGCCGCAGCAGCCCCCAGCGGGTCCTGCGCAATGCCGCACCGACACCCTGACCGGCCCAGATCTCGGCCAGGAAGCTCCCCATGGCCGCGCAGGCAAGCTCCTTGGCCATGGCGATCTCGGTAACCAGCACGCCGGCGGCACCGGGCGAGGTGACGAACGCGGTGACGAAGTCGGTCAGCGTCTCCGGCAGGACCTCGCCGGTGAAGCATCCGTTGAGTACGACCAGCGGCCGCCGGCGCGACCAGCGCACCGGGGGTTCGAGCTCAGCCCAGGTCAGCACATCCGGCGGGGACAGCCGGCCACCGGCGCCCAGGTCGAGCTCCACCGTGGCGGTCCCGCTGCCCGCCCGCCGCCCGTGGCAGAGCAGGTACAACACGTCCGGGCCAAGCTGGACCCCGGCACGCAGCGCGGCGACGTCGTACAGCACCGTCGCCGCGGGCTCGGTGAGCCGTTCGAGACTGGCGAGGTGGCGATCCACCGCTGGCCCGGTGAGCGCCGCGTTCACGGCCAACACCAGATCAGCTGGCTGCTCGTCGCCGGTGGTCTCGGCGAGGTTCGCCGCCCAGTTCGACGGCGGCGTCTCTATCACATGGGCCAGACCCCACATGCCGAACGGGCAGAGCGTGCCGCGCCGGTCGTCATGCTCGGCCTCGTGCGGGCACCGAGCGGGTACCTCGGCCGAACCGCCACCGCCGGCCGGGCCGAAGTCGGCGATGCTCGGGCAGACCCAGGCATCGCCACCGTCGGCGAGCAGCGGCTCGTCGTAGATGAGCTGCCACGGGATCGCCACCCGGGAGCCGGGCGCCTGGGCGACCTGGATGACCGGTGGGGCCGAGCGGGCTGCCGCCTCCTCGACTAGCCAGCTGCGCATCCTGCGGCGCAGCTCCGGATCGGGTACCAGTGATACGAACGCCTCCCGGCCGGCCACGGCCAGGGCCCGCAGGTCCGCGAGGTAAGCGTCGGCGTCCTTACTGAGTCCCTCCGCGGCGTACCGGCACGACACAACCCGGTCGTCGCGCATCTCGAACTGGGCGTCGAACAGCAGCCGGCGCAGCCGGCGGGCGGCGTTGCCGGCCTGTGCCTCGACGAGTTCGAATCCGGCGTAGCGACGCTCCCGATCACCCACCACGAAGCGGTGCCGGTCGGGCTGCGGCTGGGCCGAATAGATGGACAGCGAGCGGGTGGCGTACCGGTCGAGGTCCGCGAGGTCGACCGAGAGCGAGTACGTGACCTGCGCGGTCGGCCGGGCCGGTGCGGGCAGCGCGACCGGCACGACCACGGTCAGGGCCTGCACGACGGCGGCATCCAGGTGAATGCTCAGCTGCACGACGTGCTCGCCCGAGCTGGCCGGGGCGAGGGCTGGCAGGTCGAGCCAGTCGGCCCGTTGATTCGGTCGGCATCGATGGGTGCGCCCGGCCGGGCAGGGGCAGCCGAAACTTGATCCCACCCTGGGCAGGTAGAACGGCCGGCGGGTGAGGGCCCCGCCGGGCTCGGTGAGCACCGCGTGGAGCCACCAGCCGTCGAGGGTCGGCGGCAACCGCTCGGCGGGGAATGTGGCGGATCCGTGCGGCACGATGCTCTCCGCCCGATGCATGTCGATACACAGCCGCACCAGATAGCCCGAGCCGCCCGGTACGGAGTTGCCGACCGCCACCCGGTCGAGGTCGGTCACCGCCACGTTCACCTCCCGTGGCAATGGCTCGTCCATGGTCCTGGCGGTCGTCGGGTGCCACCGGCTGACGCGCTCCACATAGGACCGCAGATGCCGGCGGTCGACGGTCGGAGCCGTCCAGTACTGCTGCCGCACGCCCCGGTCGCCGACGATCACGATGATGGTGCGCCAGCGGCGTACCAGGTGGCCCACCTCGGACCAGGTGGGCGGCGCGGCGGTGGGCACGACGACCCACTCCCCGGCGGCCAGCAAACGCGCGGCGACGGCGGCTCGGCTACTGGGGGCGTCGAGGTCGTCGACGACCGTGCCGGGACCAGGACTGGTCCGCTGGCCAACCATCCGGTGCACGGCATTGTCCCGGGCGGCTCCGGCCGGCCCGATGATGAAGCACAGTTGCCAGTCGATCGACTCCACAGCCGGGTCAGCTCGGCGGTGGTTCGATGTCACTCTCCGCGCGGCGACCGCGCTCGATCTGAGCGGTCTCCGGGTGGTCCTCGCCGAGCACCTCGCGGATCTGTTCGAGGGTCACTTCGAGCAGCTCCTCGCCGCGCTGCGCCTCGCCGGTCCGGCGCAGGTCGTAGGCGAAGTTCACGGCGCATGCCAGCGCGTACGGGTGGCGTGCCGGGCGTATCTCCTGCGACCGCTGCCAGGTCCGCTCGGACAGCTCCCGTGCCCGATCGTGCTCGCCGAGCGCCGCGAGATCGTTCGCCAGGCTGCTCGCGCAGCACAGCGTGTACGAGTGCAGCGGACCCAGCGACTGCTCCAGGCTGGACAACGTGGCCTCGTTGAGGCGCAGTGCCGCCGCGGCGTCGCCGATCGCGCGTTGTGCGATCGCCAGGTTGACTCGGGCGGCGAGCGTGAACGGATGTCCCGGGCCGAATGCCGCTTGGTACCGACTGACGGTCTCCTCGGCCAGCGGTACCGCCTCGGCGCCGCGGCCGAGAACCCGCAGGGTGCTGCAGTATGTCATGGTCGCGGCCAGTGAGTGTTCATGGCGCACACCGAAGCGTTCGGAGGTGATCGCCCGGACCTCGTCCGCCAGCGCCAGCGCGCCCGCGTAGTCGCCACACTTGCGCAGCGAAATCGCCAGGTTCCGCTTGGCAAGCAGCACCTGGTGATGGTTGCCGGGCAGCGCCCGCTCCAGCGGCACCAGCTTGGCACGCTGTAGGTCTACCGCCGCCGCGTACCGCCCGACGCCGTACAGGTCACGGGCCAGGTTCGAGTAGCAGAACAGCGTCTGCAGGCTGTGCTCGCCGGTCGCGCCGGCGGACTGCACCACGGTGTTGCTGTCCAGCGCGTGCGCCTCCGTGAAGCGCCCGAGCAGCCGTAAGTCGACGCCCAGGTTGTTGGCCAGCCGTAACGTCTCGGGCGCCTCCGGGCCGAACACGTCGCGGTGCCGGGCGAGGCTCTCCTCGTCCAACGATCGGGCGCCGGCAAAGTCGCCGAGCAGGCGTAGGTCCGCCGCGGCGTTGTTCTCGACCAGCAGCGTGCGGGCGTCGGTCTCGCCGAAGGTCGCCCGCATGCGCTGCAGCGTCTCCTCGTTGAGAGCCCGGGCCTCATCCTTGTCGCCGACGATCCGCAGCAGGTAACCCAGGTGGTAGCAGGCGATCAGCGTGAGTGGATCGTCGGCACCGTGCCGGCTTCGCCACTCCGCGACCGCGGCCCCCGCCAGCTCGCGGCTGTGTGGGTAGTCGCCGGCCAGGAAGAGGTAACGGATTTGATCGATGACTGCCTGTCGGGAGCGCCGGTTCTCCGAGGCGAGCAGGCCGGCCGCTATCACGTGCGGCGCTATCTCCGCGTGACCCTTCCAGGTGGTCTGGTCATCCGGCGATCCCGGATTTGCCGCGCCGAGCACAGCCTGCGCGATCTGCTCGACATCGTCCCCCCGCTGTGCCCGGAGGTGGTCCTGCAGCACGCCAGCCACCACGGTGTGCAGCTGGAGGGTGCGCCGTGGCACGTCCTGCCTTGCCAGACCGAACCGCGTGATGTCGCGGATCGCGTTGTACAGCTCGAAATCGTCGGACAGGGTCGCGTCCAGCGGTGGCTGCAGCGCGGCGGCCCCGCCGCGCCGCAGCATCGGGATCGCAATCGGCTGGGTACTCAGGAATGCGCAGACGGCGAGCAGTTCCGCGGCTCCCGGCGAGTGTTCCCGCAGGCTGTCGAACGCCACCTGGTAGGTGGCCGCCACGGACGCGGTGCCCGGGCCGTACTTGCCCTCCTGCAGCAGCCGGGCACGGCGCTTCCGCAGCAATGTCAGGTACTCGGCAGTGGTCATGCCGGTCTGCGACTGCCAGCTGGCCGCGTGGTCGAGCGCGAGCGGCAAGTGGCCGAGCTGCCGGGCCAGCTCCGCCGCCTCGGACTCGGTGACGCCCCTGTTGCGACTGGTCAGCAGCCTGATGCTCTCCCGCTCGGAGAAGACATCGACTTCGATCGTTCCGGACACCTCGGTCCACCGCGGGTCGCGGGAGGTGATCAGTACGTGGCCGGTAGCCATCGTAGGCAGGTAGTGCATGAACTCGTCGGAGTACGTCGCATTGTCAAAGATCAACAGCCAATGGGGGTACGGGGTGCCCGAGCGCAGTAGGTCGAGAACGTTGTCGACGGTCTGCTCCACGTCGCCGGCCTCGGGCAGCTTCAGCCGCCTGGCGAGCGAGGCGAACGACCGGCGGATCATCCAGTCCTCGTCCGCCGGGATCCACCACACCAAGTCGTAGTCCGCGGCGTACAAGTAGCCGTACTCGGCCGCGATCTGCGTCTTTCCCACGCCGGACAGACCGTGCAGGGCGTGCGTCAGCACCGCGGTGTCCCGATTGTTGAGCACCTCCCAGACACTGCGTAAGGTGCCTTCCCGGCCGGTGAAGTGCTTGTTGCGGGGCGGCAACCCGCCCCAGACTATCGGTCGGTGCGTGGGCCGGACATCGGTGTCCATTGTGGCCACTGATTCGGCGGTCATCGTGGCTCCTACGGCAGCTGGCATGGCTTCATTATCGACACCGTCGGGCTCGTGCTCAGGAAACTCCTGCGTGTCCTGGTCGACGTTTCCAGCAGAGTCGCCGGGCGCCGGGCACGCCGGACAGTAGCCGAGCCGGCCCGCCATCGAGGTGTACGAACCGCCGAGGGCATGCAGCACCTCGCCGGCAAGATAGGCGAACGGGCGGCATTGCGGCGGCAGTACGTCGGCCGGGCTCGGTGCCGCGATCAGCGCCGCGAAGCTGCGTGGCGAGCCCCATCGCTGCCGGATCAGCTCGGACACCAGCTCGAGGACGCGGAGCGCGTCGGTACGGCGAAGCCGACTGAGCAGGTCCCGGCGGACCTGGGGGTCGAAGTCGTACTCGCACAGGTCCGGGTCGTCCGAAGGGGACCGGTCGACCCGGCGCAGGAGCCCGCTGAGGAATACCTCGGCCAGGTCGGACGGTGTGGAGTAAGCCACCATCGCACGCTGCACGAGTCGCATCGTGGAAAGGCTCAGCGGCGCCGCAGCGAGGTACTTCGCGAGCGTACGCGCGGTGGGCGAGGCGACGAGGTCGAAGGCGGCCAGCTGGGCGAGCGCGTCGTCGGGCTGGGGTACCGGCGGGTGTTCGAGCCGTGCCGCGCCTCCGGTGAAGATCACCGCCATGGGGCGCCACCGCGGAGTGGTCCCGGCGACCGCCTCGGCCCATGCCCCCAACCACTCCGGATCGAGTTGGACGACCGGTACAGGGGTGCCCAGGTAGCCGTCCGACCCGGGTGCCTTCACCATAGCGGCGCCATTGGGTTGGCCGGGGCGGCCGAACCAGAGCTCGGTCGTGCGGTCGACCTCGATCGCGCACCGGTCCCACAGGCCCTCGTCCATCGGCTGTACGACCGCGACCGCGCTGGCCCGTCCCCACAGTTCGAGGATCGGGCCCACCTCACCGTTCGACCAGCGCTCCCCGATGCAGTCGCTGAAGACGAGGAAGACGGTGCGCCCGACCACCCCCATGAGCTGTTCGGGAGTGCGGTGTAGGCGCCCGTCCGGCGAGTCGGTCCACAGGCTCACGCCGTCGCCGGCCTTGGGGTCGGAGCTGAGGTACACCGTGTGGATGGTCCGGAACGCGCCCAGTCTGGCCATGAGCGAACGCAGGTCGTCCGGGGCACGACCCCAGATCTCCATGGACTGCGCGGTGTCGATGACGAGCACCAGGTCCAGCCATCTCTCGGTGGCCGGCACGGTGACCGGGCACAGCGTGCCCGCGTCGGCGGAGCTGTCCGCCGTCGCGACCTCGTCGAGGACCCGGATCTGCCGGTGCGGCACGCGCCGGCGCAACATCCGCAGCGACCGCAGTAGCGGCAGTTCCCGGGCAACCGCGGCCAGACCCGGAACCTGTACGTGCTCGACGGCTGGCGCGGTGGACCGGATCGCGAGCCCGGCGGCCGACCCGCCCGGGGTGAGATCCACCACCTCCGTTGTGCGGTGTGACACCTCAGGAACGGGACGCTCGGGGGCTGGCGCAACCGCGGGATCGGGCGGCGGCGCGGGCGTGCGCTCGGGCGGCGCCAGCGAGATCTCCGCCGGTGCGGCAGCGGCGGGCGGGCGATCGTCCGCCCGCACCGCGGCCGGAAGATGCGCCGCCAACCAGAGGGTGTCTGCCACCTCATCCCGAGTGATGTTCTCGTCGGCGCGGCGCAGCCATTCGACGAACCTCGTGTTCATGGCCCGACCCGGCTTCCTATCGGGTCGAGTAGCCGCCTTTCCAGTTCGTCCAGCACCTCCGGCCGGGTGCCGACGACCACCATGTGGCAGGCGTTCAGCAACTGGTCGGTGGTGACCTCACTGGTCTTCTGGAGGTGGACGAACTTGTCGATCAAGGGCTGGCACCGCTCGACGACGGCCGGACCGAGCTGGGCAGCCACGATCCGGGCCAGCGCGGCGGCGTCCGGCTGCTGGAACGTGTACCGCAGGCACCGGCGCAGGAAGGCCGAGGGAAACTCACGTTCCGCATTGCTGGTGATGACGACGAACGGGAAAGCCCGGCAGCCGATCTGGCCGCGCTCAACGCACGCCCCTATCCCGCGATCGGCGGTCATCACCGTGACAGTCTGCTGCTCGTCGGGCAGACGCACTAGTTCAGGAATGTCGAACCGGCCCTCTTCAAAGACGTGCAGCAGGTCGTTCGCGAGATCCATGTCGCTCTTGTCGAACTCGTCGATCAGGAGCACACGGGGCCGGTCACGCGGGAGCAGCGCGGTGCCTAGCGGTCCCAACCGGACGTAGCGGCCGATGTCAACACCCGCAACTGGCTGCCCGTTTGGGTATTGTACGCCAGAATGCGCGCTATCAGCGACACGTCGGTCATTGGTGTCGTGCAGTCGACCGATCGCATCATAGTGATACAGCGCTTCGGTCAGCGTGGATCGGCTGGTTATCGGCCAGTGCAGGACCGGACCGAGGCGAAGCTCGTACGCGACGCTGTAGGCCAGCGACGATTTCCCGTTGCCCGGCCGGCCGGTGACCAGCAGCGGGCGGCGCAGGTACAGTGCCGCGTTCACCATGCTCACGACGTCCGGGCTGGGCCGGTACGACCTGGCTCGCTCGGTGGCGCCGGGGCGCAACCCGACCACGTCGAGGTCCAGACCCTCGTCGATGCCGGGCACCAGAGCGCCGTCGAACCGCCGCCATGGCGGTGGCGCAGGCAACCGCGCCATGCGGTCGGCGCCATCGGGCTGGCCATCACCACGGTAGATCGGCCATTCGCTGCCTGGCTCTGCGGCGGGCGACGCGTCGACGGGCATGACATCGGTCATCGAAGAGGCTGTCCTTCCGTCTCTGCGCTGGGCGGCGTGCGTGGTGCCGGAACCGCGGGCGGAACCCCGGGGGGGCGGAGGCGGCCGCCGAGCTTCAGCGAGTTCGGAATCCTGGTCGGGTCATCGAACAAGATCGAGATGTTCGGGTGTCCTTGGCCGTTTTTTTCCGCGTTCCGCCGTGCGTTCAATGCTGCCGTAGGGAGCCGGGAAAGGCCACTGCCGCGAAGGAGCCCGTGGAACAGGTCAGCAAATCGACTATTGTCTATCAGCTTCGTCGGCCAGGCGGCGATCGGCATGCCCACCTCCCAGGCCACCGACAGTGCGTCGTAGCCGTTCGTCACCGGCCAGGGCAGCGGTTCGCTGAAGATCAGACACACCGGCCAGGACTCGTCCCCGTCGCCGGCGAGTGCGGCGTAGACATAGTCGGCGGCCCGTTCGCCGTCGACGAGGTGCATGGCGCGATGGTGGTACCCGCCGTCGGTGCCGTACTGGACCTCCGCGCGAAGCAGGCAATCCCATTTGCGCTCCCAGGCGCCGTGGGTGCCGGGCAGGTCGAGCCGGTCGAGGCTGCGCACCACGACGGCGTGCTTGATGCCGAGCCGGATATCGGCGTTGGCAACGGTGATCTGCAGGTTTGCGACATCGGTGTCCATCAGACAGCGGGGCAGGAAGAACTCGACCGCGACGCGGTCCTGGTCGATGGCCCGGGCGCCGAGATCGTCCAGTAGCGCGCTGAGCTTGCGTTCGAGCTGGCCGCGTGACCGTGCCCGCCGGTCGTCGTGTAACGGCTGCTCGTCGCCGTGTTCGCCCCACAGGCATGACTTCGTCAGGTACCCCTTCCGGCCGGCGCCCCCGGGCCGCAGGCGGATCATGAGGTAGGTGGTGTTCTCGGCGGCCCGCTTGCGGCGCCGGCTCCCGCGACAGATCTCGTCCATCGCGGCCAGGCAGCCCAGCTGTTCGGCCCTGGCCTCCACCCAGCGGTGGATGTCGGCCATCTTCCACCCCCGCTGGGCGTGCGCGATCTGGTCGACGGCCAGCAGGAGGAGCGGCGGCGCCGCACCGGCCCGGAAGGGCTGCCAGTTCAGCGACTCGAGCAGTTGCCCGACATCCCGCCCGAAACTCAGCGGCTGGGCGTAGGCGGACATCCGTTGACCTCGCCACAGCGGAGCGACGTGCTCCCAGCTCACCCCGGCCACGGTGTCGACGAGCTCGTGGAACTGCTGCTCGTCCAGGATCGGCCGCGGGCAGACCACGTGCGCCACGTCGGCGAGCCGGTCGACCGGCCCGCCGGGGCCCAGGATGGCTCGCACGATAGCGACCAGGCGATGTATTCCGTCGTCGAAGCGGCTGCACGCATCGGCGATCGCCCATGCATCGGCGCGTGGGATCTCGGATCGCTGGGGATTGGCGCCGATCTCCCGCTCAACCTGCTCGGCGCACAGCTGGCGTACGGTGGGATCGGTCAGGCCGGCGGCCAGCAGGGCATTGACGAAGTCCTCAAGCTGGGCGGTACTGAGCTGGCCCGTACGGCGTACCCGTTCGTCGTCTACGGCAGTCATCGACCTGCCCGCAGATCCTCGGGGAGCTGGGCCATCGCCGCATCGACGGCGCGCATCGGGATCGACGGACCCTCGAAGTGTCGTACGCACGCGAGGAGCTCGTCCAGGCCGCCCTCGAACTGGCGGCACACCTCGACGATGCTGTTCACGTCGTAGTGGGTGGCCGGGTCGCGCGGTACGCGGTGCGCGATCTCGGGTCGCAGGCAGTCCACCACCCGCTGCCGGCCGGCGGGCCGACCCATCGTCAGCGTCCCGGCCAGCGCCTGGGTCAACCGGGCGAGGGCCGCGCGGCGGTCCGCGTACCTCGCGGTGGCCGGGTCACCCGCCGACCCGGCCGGGGCAGGCGCCAGCGTCGCGATCGGCGGCCACAGGGTCGCCATCGCATCGAGCGGCATCATCCACGCGACCCGCGTACTGCCGTGAACCGCGGCGCTGACGACCAACCCACCCACCGCCGCGGCGTGGTCACGCGTCCCGCTGTCGACGACACCCGCGCCGCTGTACCCGGGTCCGATCCAGGTGCCGCCGGTGTTCACCGGGTCGAGCTGGATCCATGATCCGAGCGGGCCACCGCTGCCGCGGGTGACCGCCTCGCACCAGAGCCCGTCGTCGAACCCTGGCGGATGCCCGTACGCGGCGACCCGCTGCCCGGCCGCGCCGACCGGCCGGAGCGGCGCCGGCTTCACGCCGTCCGGCGCCGGACCGGTCAGCCGCAGCACGGCAAGATCACCGGTGTGGTCCACCGACTCCGGGAACCAGCCATCCGGGGCCACGAGCGCCGGCACGGTGGTCGAGCCGGCCGTCACGAACTCCAGATCGAGGACGCGGCCGGCCAGCTCGAACGGGTCAGCGGCCGCGCTGCCGGCCAGCGCGTCGGCCACGACATGGGCACAGGTCACTGCGTACTCCCGGGTGACGAGCACGGCCGCACCGCAGGCCTCGCGTCCATGCCCGAGGACGCGAATTCGCCAGCTGGCGGTAACCGTCGCCGTCACCTGGAGCCGCCCTCCCGCCCGCGTTCATGGAGACCTGATGGTACCGGCTCCGCCGCCAAAGGCGTGACCCCGCGGGTCGGCCGACATTTCAAATGATCGGCTATTTGACAACGGTCCCTCGGCACCGTCCGGCGACCGCGCATCTGCGACGCCTCGGGTAGCCGCGGTTTCCGCTCCGGGTCTGGGAAACTGCCGATCCGGGCCGTATCGTAAACGCACGGGCGACAATGGCGAGTCGCCGGTCGCCCGCCACGGGCAAGGAGGGCAGCCGATGCACTACGCCGCGGGCGGACACGCAGACGCGGACCCGGTCGAGTCCGATCTCCCCGACGTGACTGCGCTGCCGCTAGCTGATCTGGTCGGGACCGACCACGCCGCGCTGTCGAACGCACTGCGGCGGATCCTCGACGATATCGACGAGCCGCCGACGATCGCCGGGTGGCAGAGTCACCTGCCATGATCGCCTCCCCTGGGGACATCGGGCCCGGCCCGGACCGACAATGGCCGTACGGTCTGGATACGGCGAAACTGCGGGTCGGCGGATGGCGGCCCACGGCATTGCGCGAGTTCGTCCTCAAGGTGCACCAGCGGTGCAATCTTGCGTGTGACTACTGCTATGTCTATACGAAAAGCGACCAGAGTTGGCGACATAAACCGACGACTATGTCGAAGGAAGTGTGGTCGGTCGCGATAGGCCGAATGGCGGAACACGCACACCGCCATGCGCTCGCAGAAGTGACCGTCGTCCTGCACGGCGGCGAGCCGCTGCTGGCCGGCGTAGCGCGGCTGGCGGCGATCGCGCAGCGGGTCCGCACGGCGATGCCGAGTCGAACCACGTGCCGGATCGGCATCCAGACCAACGGTGTGCTGCTCAACGAAGCGACATTGGGCGCACTCGTCGCGCACGGCATCAGGGTGGGCGTCAGCATGGACGGGCCGGCGACCCACCACGACGTACACCGGCGGCACGCCGATGGCACCGGCAGCTACTCCGCGGTGCACCGGGCGCTGACGTTGCTCGGCAGCTCGCGGCACCGGGAGGCGTTCAGCGGGATTCTGTGCGCGGTCGACCTGGCGGTCGACCCGGTTGCCTGCTACGAGTCGCTCCTTGGGTTCGCGCCACCCGCAATGGACTTCCTGCTGCCGCATGCGAACTGGTCCGCGCCGCCGGCGCAGGGCGCGGCGGGCGGGCCGACCTATGGCAGCTGGCTGACCGCGGCCTTCGACCGGTGGTACGGCGCGCCGGCCCAAGAGACCCGGGTCCGGCTCTTCGAGGACCTGCTCCACGTGCTCCTTGGTGGCACCGGCCACTCGGACCAGATCGGACTCAGCCCGTCCGCGGTCGTGGTCGTCGACACGGACGGAGCGATCGAACAAGCCGACTCCCTCAAGTCGGCGTACCCTGGCGCACCATCGACCGGTCTGTCGGTGCTGACCGATGGGTTCGACCGCGCGCTGGAGCACCCGGGTATGGTCGCCCGCCAGATCGGCGCCGCCGCCCTCGGCCCCACCTGCACCGCCTGCGATCTGCGTCAGATCTGCGGCGGCGGGCACTACGCACATCGGTACCGGGCCGGGACCGGCTTCCGCAATCCCTCGGTGTACTGCGCCGACCTGGAGTACCTCATCCGGCACGTCCGCCGCCGGTTGGTGGCCGACGTGCGTGCGCGAGCTGCATGATCCCGCGGTTCCGGGTACCGCCCGACACGTTCGCCGCGCTGGCGGCGGGTCGCGGTGGTGTTCCCGCGGTGCGCCTGTTACGAGCTGCGACAGTGAGCAAGCGGATGCTGCTGCTGCCGTACCTCGCCGGCGGTGCCCCGCAGGCGCGCGAGTTGCTGGGCCCGATCGAGGTCCTCACCGACGCCTGGCGAGCCGCACCGGACGTGGTCCGCGACCTGCTCGCACTGCCCTGGTTCGGAGCCTGGCTCGCGCGGTGTGTCCGCCGGTTCCGGCGGGCGCTGGCGCCGGTCCGCTCGGTCACCACGGACCTGGCGTATCTCGGTGCCGTGGCTGCCGTGGCCGCGGCCCGAGCCGGCGTGGACGCGAAGCTTACGACGCTGGTTCGCGGCGGCCGGGTGGTGCTACCCGACACCGGCGCGGCGGTGTTCGGTGCGCCGGACCGGAGCGTTGCCCAGGTACAGGTACGCGACGGCGTGATCACGGTGTCCGCGGCGGGTCAGCGGCTGGCGGTACCGGCCGGCAAGGCAACCGCGACGGCCGGCTGGCTGCCGTTACGGCGGTTGACTGTGGACAGCGGTGGGCTGCAGCTGAGCCTGGCGGTGGAGGATCTTGACGAGTACCGCGACTGCCATGGCGAGCCGGTGGCCGGCCGGCTCACCGACGTGGAGCTGGCCCGCTGGGAGGAGCTGGCGGCCCAGGCCTGGCCGCTGCTGGTGCGGTACGCGCCGGACCGGGCGGCCGAGATCGTAACTGGACTGACCGCCCTGGTACCGGTGGATGAGGCGAGTACGCGAACCGGGTTGAGCGTGTCGTGTGCCGACGCGTTCGGCGGTTTCGCCCTCAACCGGCCGGTAAGCGGGGCAGCGTTCGCGCTGACCATGGTGCATGAGTTCCAGCACTCCAAGCTGAGCGCGCTGCTCGATCTCACGGCCCTGTACGACGGCACCGCGGCAACGCGCTACTTCGCACCGTGGCGCCAGGACCCGCGTCCCGTTGGCGGCCTCATCCAGGGTGCCTATGCGTTTCTCGGGGTCGCCGACGCGTGGCGGGCCCTGCGTGCGGCGCCCGGCCTGCACGAGCCCGCCACCCGGCAGTTCGCCGAGCTCCGCGAGCAGGTCGCGGACGCCGTCGGGGCACTGCTGAAGTCCGACCAGCTCACGGCGACGGGCCACCGGTTCGTTGCCGGCATGTGGGCAGCCGTCGAGGGCATGTTCGGCGAAACCGTCCCGGCCGAGGTGGCCGTCCGCGGCCGGCAGGTGCTGCTCGTCAAACGGATGACCTGGCGGCTGCACCACGTCGAGCCCGATCCGGCGCAGGTCGCGCGGCTGGCGGCCGAGTTCACCGCGCTCGCCGGCTCGACCGAGGACGATGCGACAGTGCGCTCGAGCGCACCGGGACCGGCCGTCGACCCGGCCGGTGGCAGCCACGACGACCTCCGCGGGTGGGTCGACCGGGCGTTGGCGGCCTGCGGCCGTTCGCCGCACGCCATCCTGACCACCCGGCCGGAACTGGTGCGGGCCG
>JAEHDK010000719.1 GCA_016880465.1 Micromonosporaceae bacterium | reverse complement strand
GCCGGTACGGCCACCCCGGCCTCGCCCGCCGCGCGGTCGTCGTGGTGTTCAGCGACGGCTGGGAGCGGGGCGACCCGACCCTGCTCGGCGAGGCGGTGGCGCGGCTGCGCCGGCTCGCGCACCGGCTCATCTGGGTCAGCCCGCACCGGGGCCGGCCGGGCTTCGCGCCGACCGCCGCGGGGCTGGCGGCGGTCCTGCCGTACCTCGACGCCCTCGTGGCCGGGCACAGCGTGGCGGCGCTCGCGGAGCTGGTGGAGCTGACGGCCAACGCATCCGCGCCGGCCGGTTCGCGGCGACCGGGGAGGTGACCACGCGTGCGGGAGGTGCTCTCGGACCTGCTCGGCTGGTGGACGGAGGGTAAGCCGGTCGGCATGGCCACGGTCGTGTCGACCTGGCGCAGCGCGCCGCGGGCACCGGGCGCGACGATGCTGATCGGGCCGGACGGTACGGCGGTCGGCAGCGTCTCCGGTGGCTGCGTCGAGGCCGCCGTCTACGAGCTCGGTCGCGACGTGGTCGACAGCGGCCGGCCGGTACTCGTCCGCTACGGGGTCAGCGACGACGACGCCTTCGCGGTCGGGCTCACCTGCGGCGGCATCATCGACCTGTTCGTCGAGCGGGTCGACCCGCAGTCGTTCCCAGAGCTCGGTGCCGTCGCGACCGCGGTGACCCAGGGGCGGCCGGTGGCGGTCGCCACCGTGGTCACGGGCGAGGTCGACCAGGTCGGGCGGCGGGTCGTGATCTGGCCGGACGACCGGGCCGGTTCACTCGGCTCGGCCCGGCTCGACGACGCGACGACCGACGACGTGCGCGGCCTGCTGGCCGCCGGGCGTACCGGCACGCTGCGGTACGGGCTCGACGGCGAGCGGCGCGGCGACGAGCTGACCGTGTTCGTCGCGTCGTTCGCTCCGCCACCGCGCATGCTCGTGTTCGGCGCGATCGACTTCGCCGCCGCGGTGGCCCAACTGGGGTCGTTCCTGGGGTACCGGGTGACGGTCTGTGACGCCCGGGCCGTGTTCGCCACCAACCGGCGGTTCCCGCAGACCGAGGTGGTCGTCGACTGGCCGCACCGGTACCTCGCCGCCGAGCTGGCCGCGGGGCGGGTGGACGGGCGCACGGTGGTGTGCGTACTCACCCACGACCCGAAGTTCGACGTACCCGTGCTCGAGCTGGCTCTCGCCCATCCGTTCGCGTACGTGGGCGCGATGGGCTCCCGGCGTACCAACGACGACCGGATCGCGCGGCTGCGGGAGGCGGGCGTACCCGACGACCGGATCGACCGGCTCGCGTCGCCGATCGGGTTGGACCTCGGGGCCCGTACCCCGGAGGAGACCGCGGTCAGCATCGCCGCCGAGATCATCGCTGCCCGGTGGGGCGGCGGCGGACAGCGTCTGTCCACAATGGACGGCCGGATCCACCACGAGCCGGATACCCCACCGGCCGTGCCCGCGCCCGGGCCGTAGCCGCGCGCCGGGTCCGTAGCCGGGACCGGCCCCGCGCCGGGCGTTGCCGCCCGGCGCGGGTTATCGGCCGGCTAACCCTACGGGGTGACCGCCACCGCGGTGTACGTCGTGGTGGGGGTCGGCGGCGTAGTGAACCGGGCATTCGGTAGGTAGAGGCGAGGCCCGTACGCCGCGGCCGTTGTGGGTACGTCGAACCGTCCATCGGTCACCCGGCGCTGCACCGTGCCGGCGCTGCCGGCGGAGTTCAGCGCGACGACCGCGATCGCGTTGTTCTGGTTCTGTACGGCGTACAGCGTCCGGCCGATGAGCAGGATGCCGTCGCCGTTGACGAGGCTCTCGCCGCCGAGGTCGACCTGGATCGACCCGCCGGTCGCCGGGTCGACCCGGTACAGCCGACCGGTGTTGGACGTGATGAGCAGCAGCGCGCGGCCGTCCGGAGTGCGCGAGATGCCGTTCGCGTTGAACCCCGCCGTGTAGACCAGGTCGCCGGTGATCGGCAGGCGCACCACCTCGCTGGGCGCGGGCAGCCGGCCGCCGGTACCGAACGGCACGACGTACACGAACGGGTTGACGGAGTCGGTGAAGTACGCACCGCGCGGAGTCAGGATGACGTCGTTGACGAACGACGGCGCGGTGGTGAACGGGTAGGTGGCGAGCACCTCGCCGGTGTGCGCGTTGACGACCCGGCCGTTGCCACGGCCGCCACCGGCGACGAACAGGCGGCCGCGCAGGTCCAGCTTCATGCCGAGCGACGGTCCGCCGGGCGCCGCGGTGATGATCCGGCCCTCGCCGGTCACCAGGCTGACCCGGTAGATGTCCCCGGTCGCGCGGGAACCGAAGAACGCAAAGGGCAGTACGCCGATGGCCACGCCCTCGGGCTGGAACCCGTCGGGCAGGTCAAGGGTCGTCGGGAACACTGAGCTGGCGGCGTCGGCCCGGCCTGGTACGCCGACGGCGGTGACGACTGCGGTCGCGGCTAGGCCGGTCAGAGCTTGGCGGCGGTTCACGAGCAGTCCTCCTGTCCGCGAATTCGTAACGCATAGTGATACGTGCGCTGCCAATGCCGGGTTCAATGCCCACCGCTTCGCCTCTTGAGTAAATGGGCGGAACGGAGTTGGCTGGTCGAAAGCGGCCCCCGGTGATCTACGCGGGAGGATTCATGGCTCGGATCAGCCTCACCGTCGACGGCGTCCGATACGCCGACGACGTTCCACCACGTACCCTGCTCGTCCACTACCTGCGTGAACAGCTCGGCAAGGTGGGCACGGTGGTCGGGTGCGACACCAGCAACTGCGGTGCCTGTACGGTGCTCATGACCGATCCGGACGGGCATGCCCGCGGGGTCAAGAGCTGTTCGGTGCTGGCCGTACAGGCCGACGGCCGTACGGTGACCACCGTCGAGGGCCTGGCGCCAGCCGGTGACCTGCACCCCGTCCAGCGAGCGTTCCACGAGCAGCACGCTCTGCAGTGCGGCTTCTGCACGCCTGGGATGATCATGGCAGCCGTCGACCTGCTCGCCGAGCAGCCCGATCCCACCGAGGAGCAGGTCCGGCACGGCCTGGAGGGCAACCTCTGCCGGTGTACCGGATACCAGAACATCGTCCGGGCGGTGCTCGCCGCTGCGGCCGCGGCCCGCGGGCCGGCCGCGGTACCCGAACCGGCCGCGGTACCCGCACCGGCCGCTCCGGTCGAGGAGCCGGCCCGGGAGGTGGCGGTATGACGGCCACCATGACCGAGCGGGAGGTCGGCCGGGCCCGGCGCCGCAAGGAGGACGCCCGGCTGCTCACCGGCCGCACGCTGTGGACCGAGAACGTCACGCTGCCGGGCATGCTGCACCTGGCCATCCTGCGCAGTCCGGTCGCGCACGCCCGGATCACCCGCATCGACGTGTCGGCCGCGCTGCTCAGGGACAACGTGGTCACCGCGTTCACCGGCGCGGACGTGGCCGACGTCCAGGGCAGCCTGCCGTGCGCCTGGCCGGTGACCGAGGACATCGTGCTGCCGGCCCACCCGCCGCTGGCGGTGACCGAGGTCCGGCACGCCGGCGAGGCGGTCGCCGCGGTCGTCGCCCGGGACCGGGCCAGTGCGCTGGACGCGCTGGAGGCCATCGAGGTCGACTACGAACCGCTGCCCCCGGTGCTGGACCTCGAAGCGGCGCTCGCCGAGGGCGCCCCGCTGGTCCACGCGGAGTCGGGTACCAACAAGTGCTACACCTGGGTGTTCGACTCGGCGGCGGCCGGCACCGGCGGCGACGTCGCCGAGGCGAGCTCGGCGGCCGAGATCGTCATCAGGCGGCGGTACGTGCAGCAGCGCCTGGTGCCCGCGTTCATGGAGCCGCGCAGCGTGGTCGTCGACCCGACCGGTGACCAGGTCACGGTCTGGTCGGCCACCCAGATCCCACACATCCTGCGGCTCATGCTCGCGTTGATCACCGGCGAGCCGGAGCACCGGATCCGGGTCATCGCGCCCGACGTGGGCGGTGGCTTCGGCGGCAAGCTCCAGGTGCTCCCGGAGGAGCTCATCGCGTACCTGGCCGCGCAGCGAGTCGGCAAGCCGGTCAAGTACACCGAGTCCCGGTCCGAGTCGATGCTCTCCGCGCACCACGGGCGGGACCAGATCCAGGACATCACGCTGTACGCCCGCCGGGACGGCACGCTCACCGGCATCGACGTCAAGCTGCTCGCCAACATGGGCGCCTACCTGGGCATCGTGACGCCCGGCGTGCCGCTGCTCGGCGCGTTCATGTACAACGCGATCTACAAGGTGCCGGCGTACCGGTTCGAGTGCACCGGCGTGTTCACCACGACCACGCTGACCGACGCGTACCGCGGCGCCGGCCGACCCGAGGCCACGTACGCGATCGAGCGCGCCATGGACGAGCTCGCCGCCGAGATCGGGGTCGACCCGCTGGAGATCCGGCGGCGCAACTGGATCCGGCACGAGGAGTTCCCGTACACCACGGTGGCCGGCCTCACCTACGACTCCGGCAACTACGAGGCCGCGACGGACAAGGCGACCGAGCTCTTCGGGTACGCCGAGCTGCGCGCGGAGCAGGCCCGGCGGCGCGCCGCGGGGGATCCGGTGCAGCTGGGGCTCGGCGTCTCCACGTACACCGAGATGTGTGGCCTGGCCCCGTCGCGGATCCTCGGTGCGCTGCGGTACGGCGCCGGCGGCTGGGAGACGGCCAGCGTGCGGGTCCTGCCGACGGGCAAGGTTGAGCTGGTGACCGGGTCCAGCCCGCACGGGCAGGGGCACGAGACCGCGTGGAGCCAGATCGTGGCCGACCAGCTCGGCGTCGCGTTCGAGGACATCGAGGTGCTGCACGGCGACACCCGGATCTCGCACAAGGGCCTGGACACGTACGGCTCCCGTTCCCTGACGGTTGGCGGCATCGCGATCGTCCAGGCCTGCCAGAAGGTGCTCGCCAAGGCCCGGCCGATCGCGGCGCACCTGCTGGAGTGCGCACCGGAGGACCTGGAGTTCACCGGCGGGTCGTTCCGGGTGCGGGGTACGCCGGACGCGGCGAAGACCGTCGGCGAGTGCGCGCTCGCGGTGTTCGCCGCGCACAACCTGCCGGACGGTGTCGAGCCGTCGCTGGACGCGGACGCCACCTTCGATCCGCAGAACTTCTCGTTCCCGCACGGCACCCACCTGTGTGCGGCCGAGGTCGACACCGAGACGGGCGCGGTACGGCTGCGCCGGTACGTCGCGGTGGACGACGTGGGCCGGGTGGTGAACCCGCTGATCGTCGAGGGCCAGGTGCACGGCGGTGTCGTACAGGGCATCGCGCAGGCCCTGTACGAGGAGGCGGTGTACGACGCCGACGGCAACCTGCTCACTGGGTCCTTTGTGGACTACACGCTGCCGAGCGCGGCCGACGTCCCGGAGATCGTCTCCGACCGGACGGAGACCCCGGCGACGTCGAACCCGCTCGGTGTCAAGGGAGTAGGCGAGGCCGGCACGATCGCCTCGACCCCGGCCGTGGTCAACGCGATCGTCGATGCGCTCCGGCCGTACGGGGTGACCGATGTACGCATGCCGTGCACGCCGGAACGGGTGTGGCAGGCACTGAGGGAGGTCGCGCCATGATTCCGGCGGCATTCGACTACCTGCGACCGGGCACGGTCACCGATGCGGTCACGGCGCTGGCCGGTGCGGGCGACGAGGCGAAGGTGCTGGCCGGCGGGCAGAGCCTGCTTCCGGTCCTGCGCCTGCGGCTCGCCGCGCCGGGTCTGCTCGTCGATCTGGGTGGCCTGGGTCAGCTGCGCGGCGTCCGGATCGAGGACGACGAACTCGCCATCGGAGCGATGACCACGCACGCCGAGGTCGCCGCGTCGGCGGCCGTCCGGGCGGG
>JAEHDK010000718.1 GCA_016880465.1 Micromonosporaceae bacterium | reverse complement strand
GCAAGGCGTCGAACACGCCGGCCTTCGCCCACTCCGTCAGGCGGCGCCAGCAGGTCGCCGGCGAACCGCAGCCGAGCTCTCGGGCGGGCAGCAGCCGCCAGGGGGTGGAGGTGCGGGCCATGAACACGATCGCGGCGAAACAGTTGCGATCTGAGATGGTGCGGTGCCGGCCGCCGTACCGCGGGCGAGGCGGCGCCGGCAGCAACGGCTCCACCAGCGCCCACAGCTCCTCGGGCACCAGGTCATCAACAAGGACAGTCATGGCGCGGGATCTTGCCATACCCGCACCAAGGAGCGAAACGCCCTCTCAGTAAGAACGCGGGGCGGTTCAGGGTGACGTGCGGGTGAGGCGTCGCGGCGTGGGTCCAGGGCCCCGACGGAAAGGGGCCGACCGGCCCTAGGTGGCTGGTGTTTTTCGCCTTGAGTGGCGCCCGATATGCGAGAATCACATGGTTGTGATTTAGCTGGGAGGGTGCGATGACGCTGGGGCTGGCCGACCGCCAAGGCGAGCTGTTCAACGCCGCAGTGCGCCGCTGTGAGGCCAGCCTGCCGGCGGTGTCGATTTACCGGCTGCTGCACCGTGAACGCGACCGGCTATTTCCTGACGAGCTGTTCGCTGACCTGTTCACGACCCGGGGCCGGCGGTCGATCCCGCCGTCGATTGTGGCGGTGGTGATGGTGCTGCAACGGCTGGAGGGCTGCTCGGACCGTGAGGCGGTCGACCGGTTCGCCTACGACCTGCGCTGGCGGTATGCGGCAGGGGTGGCCGACGAGACCGTCGGGTTTGCCCACACCGTGCTGGTGGACATGCGCTCGCGGTTGCGCGCCTCGGCCGACCCCGATCGGATCTTTCGGGTCACGACCGACCTGGCCCGCCAGGCAGGGCTGGTCGGGGTGCGCCGGGTGCTGGACTCCGCCCCGTTGTACGACGCGGTCGCCACCCAAGACACCGTGACGCTGGTCCGCGCCGCGATCCGCGGGCTGCTGCGCGCCTTGCCGGCCGCGCTGGCCGAGGCGGTGCGTGGCGGGATTGGCCGCGACGATGACTACGCCACCGCGGGCAAGCCGGTCTGTGACTGGGATGATCCGGCCGCGCGCGAGGCGCTGGTGGATGCGCTGGTGCGTGACGGCCAGTGGGCGCTGGACGCCATCTCCGGCGCCGCCCTGCCCGAGGGGGCGGCCGAAGCGGCGGCGCTGCTTGCCACGGTGCTGGGCCAAGACGTCGAGCGGCGCGCCGATGGCAGCTTCGGGATCGCCCGCCGGGTCGCCGAGGACCGGGTGATCAGCGTGGCCGACCCACAGTCGCGGCACGGGCACAAGACCGCAGCGCGTGGGTTTGATGGATACAAGGGCCATGTTGCCGTCGAGCCTGATGCCGAACTCATCACCGCGGCCGAGGTCGGCCCGGCCGCGGCCAGCGACGCGGCGATGAGCCCGGCGCTGCTAGCGGATCTGGCCGAGGCTGGCCGTGCCGAGACGGGCGGGGACGGTCGTCCGGTGGTGTATGGCGATGCCGCCTACGGGTCCGGGGAGCACCTGGCCCAGCTTGCCGCCCTGGACGCGGTCGTGCGGTGCAAGGTCGCCGCCCCAAGCCCACCTGGCGGTGACCGCTTCGCCAAAGACCGGTTCGACATCGATCTTGCCGATGGCATGGTGACCTGTCCGGCAGGCGTGCGCGTGGCGATCGTGGCCACACGCGACGGTGGCGGGCTTGCCTCGTTCGGGCCGGCCTGCGCCGGCTGCCCGCTGCGGCAGCGGTGCACCACCAGCAAGGCGGGCCGGCAGGTCCGCGTCGGCCCGCACGAGGCGCTGCTGGCCGCGGCCAGGGCTCGGCAACGCGATCCGGCCTGGTGGACGGACTATCGTGCGCATCGACCCAAGGTCGAACGCAAGCTCGCTCACCTGCTGCGTCGACGGCATGGCGGCCGGCGGGCCCGGGTCCGTGGGCTGGGGCGTGTGGGGCAGGACTGGCGGTTGCTCGCCGCCGCCGTCAACCTCGCCCGCCTAGCCGACGCCTAGCCGTCATCGGCGTCCGGTTCGGCGCAACCGGATGGGAGGTCGCACCCACCACCGCCTGAACCGGCCGGCATCCACCTCACGGGCGACACCCGGGCACGCCGATCGCTTCCACACTGCGGCACGCTCACCGCTGCCGCACCTCGACGCCCTCCACAGACGCCCGTTTGGCACCAGCCACCCAGTAGAAGGGCAGCCACACCATGTGGATCGTCCGCGTCGCGGGGTGCACGACCGCTCGCCGATGATCACGTGACGCAGCTGCGCGGCCGCGATACCCATCGCCAACAGGGCTCAGTCCCGGAACAATCTCCCGATCTCTTCGGTGGTCATCGCCCCGGCGTAGGCGTGCACGTCGTCGATGTCGCCGATCCACCGGGCCTGGCCATCGTTGTTGGCGCCGATCCGAAACAGTCCGGCGCTGGCCCACAAGTTCGCGCCGGTGAGGGCATTTTCCAGGACCCCGTTGACGTGCAGGCGCAACTGGGCGGCGGCGCGTTCGTAGACGACGGCGAGGTGGGTCCACGCCCCGACCACCGGAACTGTCGTCGATCTCGCGTCACTCCAGGTCACCGTCTGGGCGTCGACGGACGCCAAGGAGGCCCCCCACCGGTCGTGGTAGCCGTCGTAGAGCAGGGAGAAGGCTGCCTGGAAGTTGCCGGCCTGGCTGGAGATTACCCGGGATCCGTCGTTGTCGACCAGCTTGCGAACCCAGGCGGACACCGTGAACGACTGGTCGGTGTAGAGCGCGGGTGCCGACGTGCCCAGCCAGCCGGTGCCGTCGAGTCGTAGCGCGGCGCCGGCGGTACCGGCCCGGTCGGCGACCCATGACACGCCGGTCGGGGTGGCGGTGAGCTTTCGTTCGTAACCGGAGGTGTCCTGGCCGGTCCCGTCGAGTGCCCACCGTCCGATCCGGGTCCGCGCCAGCTGGCAGATCTCCCAGTCGGTGAGGACGCGGCCGGCGGCCCGCACCTCGCACAGCGTGCCGGAGAAGCGAGCGCCGCTGAAGCTGCGGCCGATCCGGAACTGCCCGGTGCCGTTCCACGTGGTCACACCGGTGGCGGTGCTGGCCAGCCTGCCGTTGACATAGAGCCGTAGCTCCCGGCGGCCAGCGTCAAAGACACCGGCGAGATGCGTCCAGGCGCCCAGGACGGCGCCAGTGCCCGACGACGCCGTCTGGTACGTGGGCGATCCCACGTCGACGGTGGGGACGCTGAACGTCCATCGGTCGGAACTGGGGTCGTATTGCAGGACGAAGGCGCTGCGGGCCGTCCCGTCCTGGCTGGCGATGACCCGGTAGCCGCCCTTCGCGCCGAGCTTTGCCCAGGCTGCCACCGTGAAGCTGCGGTCGGTGCGCAGCACGGGCCCCGATGTCGACGCCTCGGTGCTCACGCCGTCGCAGGACAGGGCGGTCCGGCCGACGATCCGGCCGGGTGCGCCCAGCCCAGTGCCGAGGATAGTGGCCGTGCGGTTGTTGCCCGACGAGTCAGCGGCACTCTGGCCTGGACCGTCGCCAAGCAGCCACAATCCCGCTGCCGCGAAGCCGGTCGACTGGCTACGGATCAGCGGGATGGTCGCGGCCGAGCCGATGGCGACGTCGTACAGGTAGCCCCTGGTGGTGTCGTTCGGATCGACGAAGCCCCGGATCGGGGTGAGGTCGTCGACATCCAGCCGGAGGCTTTGTGCGGACAGCAACGTGGCGAAACGGACGGGGAAGTCGTCGTTGCGATAGTTCTGGGATGCGGCGTAGACGACGCTTCCGGCGAGTGCGGTCGGATCGATGCCGGCGGTCGGTGTCTGCACCGTGATCTGATTGCTCACCGCGAGATCCCGGGTGAAGTCGCTGACCGGACCCGACAGCGCCGCGGCGCCGCGCAACGGTTCGAGCCCCGCCATGTCGGCCGCCTCGTGGCAGAACGCGTGCTCGGGCGCGTCGTCACGCAGCGACAGGAACCCGAACGTGCCCTGGAAGGTGAACTTCTCGTCCACCACGAGCGGCAGGTCCGGCCGGGTGCTGTGCACAAGGTAGTCGACACGGCCGTCGACCAGTTCGACACGTGCGGCCACGACCTCGTACGGCTTGAAGGTGCCGGTACCCGCGGCGCGGACGGGCACCAGGCGGGTGCGCTTGACCAGTCGCTGCCCGACGTAGGGCTCGATGACCGACACGAAGGCCGATTCGAGGTTGGTCCCGACGCGGTGGGCTACGGCGTACCGCAGCGACTCCGGGTTGAGCGGGTTCGTCGCGGAGACCGGGCCGTCACATAACGCCACGCCGTCCACAGTGGACAGCATCGTCCAGCGCAGGTGCAGGTCGGGGTCTGGATCGTGTACGCCGAACGTGTCTCGCACGGCCCAGTCGAGCGAGAATCCGCTGACCGCGCCGCTGTGTCGGGACACGTCGGTCAGCCACCGGAATCCGCTCAGGTCCCAGGTTTCCGGGTGGTTGGGGTCCAGGAGCAGGTCCCGGGCTGGCTGGTTGACACTTGGGCCCGCATACGTGCCCGTCGTCTGGGGCACAAGGGTGAGGCCCTGGGTCGTCACCGGCCCCTCGGCGGCGTGGAAGGAGAAGTGGTGCGTCCCCCCACCGGCGACGCGGAAGATGTCGAGCACATATGAGTTACGCTCATCGATGTCGACGAGGACATCAGCGCGGCGATACACGGTGGTGGTCGGGTCGTACACCTCGGGCGAGGAGACCTCCGCATAGCGCACGCGCTCGCCCGCAGCGTAGCCCAGCGGGGTGCCGTCCCAGTGCGGCAGCTGCGGCTGCCGGTCGACCATCACCGTGTTATGGGCGATCGTGCCGTTGTTCCACTCCCACCGGAACGCGTAGTTCCCGTTGAACTCTGGGTACCCAAGGTCGGGCAGCAGGTCCACGCCGAAGGCGTGCAGCCCGAGGTTGAGGCTGTCGCCGTGCGCGTGGTACGGGCTGTCCGTCCGGAACTTGCCCGATCGGCCGTGGTAAAGCCACAACCCCCGCGCGTTGGTACCCGATCCGGTGCGCAGCGCCGCGAACCCGTACCCGGTCAGGTGTCCGCTCGCCAGGCTCAACGGGCCGCTCTGGGAGATGAGGTCCTGGATGCGTTGCTGCGTGCCGGCGACATCGGTGTCGAAGATCGACGACTTCAGCCCGGTCACCGAGTAGCCGTTGAGCACAAACGCCATCTGCGCGTGTTCAAGCCGGCCGTACTTGGCGAACGCGCGCACGCAGATGTCAGGTGTCGCGAGCGTACGCGGCCGTCCGGGACCGCCGCTGTCGCCGATCGACGGCGTGTACTGGGCCAGCGCCGTGGTGGGCTGGCCGGCTTGGGTGACGCGATGGTCGAGCATGGTCAGGCTGTACACGCCCTGAAACATCTTGCGAAACTTCGGATGCGCGAACAGATCCCTGCCGGGATACCGGTCGTACCCCTCCAGAACGTCGGCGACCTGGAGCAGATCGCCGATCCAACCGAGGTTGTAGTCGGGCGAGGCTTCGTTGCCGAAGCCGTCGCGGTCGACCGTTTCGATCAGGGTCAAGTCGATATTTCCGCCGCTGATGGTGCCATCGGCGACCCACCCGCCGGTGCGGAAGATGAAGTCGATCCACGCCACCGTCTCGGTCGCGTCCGGACTGTCGAGCACCACCGCGGCGGTCGCCACGGCGGACTGGTGCATCCCGAAGTTGCCGGCGATCTGACCGTTGCGGGTCGCCGGATACACCTGGCGCACAAGGTTGTCCTCGATGTTGCGCTTCACCGCGTCGATGGTGTCCTTCGGCGGGAGCCCACCGGCACGCGCCTTGGCCGCCAGGAACGGCACCACGTCCGCCGCGTCCGTCGTCGCGATCGCCGGGAAGAAAGCGTCGTAGGCGCTGACGAACTCGCGGGCGAGCTCGGTCTCGGCGATGTTGCCGACG
>JAEHDK010000089.1 GCA_016880465.1 Micromonosporaceae bacterium | reverse complement strand
GGGCGACGTGCCGGCGGCGCTCGAGGCGCTGCGCGTGCCGGCCCTGGACGCGCCGGCCGACCGCGGGCTGGCCGAGCGGCTGGCCGCCTGGCCGACCCTGTCCATCAACACGCTGACGTGCCAGGACGCGGGGGAGCACCGGACCGTGATCCCGGCCGTGGCGGTGGCCGGGTGCGACGTACGGCTGGTGGACGACCAGCGCACCGGGACGGTTGCCGCCCTGCTGCGGGCGCACGTGGCCCGGGTCGCGCCGGACGTCGAGTTCGTCCCGCTCGGTGCGATGGAGCCGTCCCGTACGCCGCTGTCGGCGCCGTACCTGGACCCGATCCGGGCCGGCGTGGCCGCCGGATCCGGCACCGATCCCGTCATCCTGCCCGCGCTCGGCGGCAGCCTGCCGCTGTTCACGTTCACCGGGCTGCTCGGCCTGCCCTGCTACGGCGTCCCACTGGCCAATGTGGACGAGGCCAACCACGCGCCGAACGAGAACTTCGAGCTGTGCCGGTTCTACGCCGGCATCCGTACGTCGGCCGCGATCCTGACGAGCGTCGGCGCGTACGCCGGCGGTCGTGCTCGCCCGGCTGGCGTACCCGCCGGACAACCGCCCCGTGCCCCACATGGCCTGCCGGCTGCGGTCGCACCTGGACAGGGACCACCGCTGAACCATTCGGATCCGGGCCCGGGCCGGATGGGTCACTGAGACTAATCCGACAGCCGCCCAGCACAGCCCACTCATACCTCCGAAGTCCTCCCGCAGGCGACGACGTCTGCACCACCAAGTGGGAGGACCGAGAATGACTACGACGACCCGGGTACCGCGCCGCCGAGTGGCAGCGGCCCTGCTCGCGGTCGGTGTCACGCTCGCCGGAGCACTGGCCGGCCTTGGGCCGAGCACCGCGGGGGCGTCGAGCCACCGCGAGGCGCCCCTCGTCGCCGCCGACCCGGCAATCGACAACACCGACCTGTACGCGTTCGTCAGCCCGGAACGGGCGGGCTACGTCACCTTCATCGCGAACTGGGTACCGTTCGAGGAGCCGAACGGCGGCCCCAACTTCTACCCGTTCGCGACGGACGCGGCGTACCACATCTACGTCGACAACAACGGTGACGCCAAGGCGGACGCCTCGTTCCGCTTCACCTTCCAGACGATCGACAAGCGCGGCGGTTCGACGTTCCTCTACAACAACGGGCCGGTCACCTCGCTCGACGACGAGAACCTGCTGTACCGCCAGACGTACACGCTGGAGTCGTCGTTCAACGGCCAGCCGTTCAAGACCCGGGCGACCGGGGCACCCGTGGCGCCGTCCCGGGTCGGCGACGCCTCGATGCCGGACTACCAGGCACTGCGCAACCAGGCCACCAAGACGCTGGAGGGCGGCTGGAAGGTGTTCGCCGGCCAGGCCGACGACCCGTTCTTCCTCGACCTGCGCGTCTTCGACCTGCTGTACGGCGGCAACCTGAGCGAGGTCGGCCAGGACACGCTCGCCGGATACAACGTGAACACGATCGCCCTGCAGGTGCCGTTCTCCGACGTGGCGCTCAAGGCCGACGCGAAGCGGAACCCGGTGATCGGCATCTGGACGACCACGGACCGGCCGCGGGTGCGGATGACGGGCAGAGCGGACCAGGGCATCGGCAACGACCGGGTGCAGGTCTCCCGGCTGGGTAACCCGCTGGTCAATGAGGTCGTCCTACCGGCCAACCTCAAGGACGCGTTCAACTCGCTGACGCCGGACAAGGACGCCACGATCCCCGATGTCGTCAAGCGGGTGACCGAACCCGAGGTGCCGAAGCTGATCGAGGCGATCTACGGGGTGCCCGCGCCGGCGACGCCGCGCAACGACCTCGTCGAGGTCTTCCTGACCGGCGTCACGACGAAGGCGAACGGCCCGATCAAGGCCGACCTCAACTCGCAGCTGAACAACATGGACGTGGACGCGAGCCGCTTCCAGCCCGCGGAGATGCTGCGGCTGAACCTGGGCGTGCCGCCGACCGCGTCGCCGAACCGGCTGGGCGTGCTGGCCAACGACCTGCAGGGCTTCCCGAACGGGCGGCGGCTAACTGACGACGCGGTCGACATCGCGCTGCAGACGGTCGAGGGCGCGGCCCAGACCGGCAAGCTGGTCGACGCGCTCGCGGCCGGCGACGGCGTGGACGCCAACGACAACGCGTTCGGCGGCACCTTCCCCTATGTCGCGCTGCCGAACAGCGGCGCGGTGAACAAGGGTGGCGGCACCGGGGCGCTCGCCGGCACCGGCACGGCCGACGCGAACGGGAACGCGGGCGTCTCGCCGGCACCCTCGACCGCACCGGCCGCGTTCTTCACCACGAACGCCGGCAAGAGCATCACCGCGGTGGCGCTGGCCGCCTCGGCCGCCGCGATCACCCTGGGCGTGCTGCTCTTCCTCGGCTGGTGGCGCCGCCGCCGGCCGGTCGCCGCGGCGGACGGCCCGCCGGCCGCGGAGATCACCGCCATTCTCTGATTCCGACCAGGGGCCCGGCACCGCTACGCCGGGCCCCTTACCCAACCCGGAGGACCGTCATGGCTGGGGTACGTCGAATCCGCCCGCGATCGCTCCTCATCGTGGGGCTCGCCGCACTGCTGCTCCTCGTGCTCGGCGGGGTCGCCGGGCTGCGTTCGTCCACACCGGACCGTACCGCGTCGACCGCCGGGCCGGCACCGTCCACTGTCGACCGGCTGACCGCCGCGATCGGGCAGCTGCAGGAGCGGCTCCGCCTCGTACCCGGCGACTACCCGGCCTGGGCGGCGCTCGGTTCGGCGTACGTCGAGCGGGCCCGCATCACCGCCGACCCGAGCTACTACCCGAAGGCGGAGGGCGCGTTGCAGCGCTCGCTTGCGCTGCGGCCCGACGACAACGCCGCCGCGTACGCCGGGTTGGGCGCGCTCGCCAACGCCCGGCACGACTTCGCCGGCGCCCGCAGGTACGCGCTGGATGCGGTGCGCCTCAACCCGTACGACGCGGACGCGTATGGCGTGCTCACCGACGCGGAGACCCAGCTCGGCAACGCCGCAGCGGCGACCGAGGCGGTGCAGCGCATGCTCGACCTGCGGCCCGGCCTCGCCGCGCTGGCCCGCGCCTCCTACGACCACGAGCTGCACGGGCATGTCGACGACGCCCGCGCGCTCATGCGGCAGGCGCTCGACGCCGCGACCGACCGGGCCGACGTCGCGTTCTGCCGGTACCAGCTGGGCGAGCTCGCGGCCGGCACGGGCGACCTGGCCGAGGCGGATCGGCAGTACCGGGCGGGGTTCGCGGCGGACCCGACGTACCTGCCGCTGCGCCAGGGTCGCGCCCGGGTGGCCGCCGCCCAGGGTCGCCTCGACGCGGCGATCGCCGAGTACGCGGAGATCACCCGCGGCTCGCCCACGCCGGCCGCGGTGCTGGAGTACGCCGAACTGCTCGGTGTCGCCGGCCGGCCCGCCCAGGCCGAGGCGCAGCTGCGGCTGGCCGAGGCGGCCCAGAGCCTGTTCACCGG
>JAEHDK010000088.1 GCA_016880465.1 Micromonosporaceae bacterium | reverse complement strand
TGCTGCGGAGATTTTTCCGTGGTTCATCCACAACGCGCTCGTCCACTACCTGTCACCGCGCGGCCTCGAGCAATACTCCGGCGGTGGCTGGGGCACGCGCGACGTCTGCCAGGGGCCGGTGGAGTTGCTTCTTGCGCTCGGTCGCTTCGAGCCCATCCGTGATCTTTTGTGCCGCGTGTTCCGCCAGCAGAACGCGGATGGTGACTGGCCGCAGTGGTTCATGTTTTTCGATCGCGAGCGGAACATCCGTCCGGGCGACTCGCACGGCGACATCGTGTATTGGCCCGTCGTTGCGCTTTCGCAGTATCTCTCCGCCACTGGTGATGCGGCGCTGCTGGATGAAACGCTGCCCTACTTCCACTCGGACGGAGATGCTGCCGCGGAGAAGGCGACCGTGTGGCAGCATGTCGAGCGCGCGCTCGATTTGATCCGCCGCCGCGTCATCAGCGGCACGCATCTCGCGGCTTACGGTCACGGTGACTGGAATGATTCTCTCCAACCAGCCAAACCCGACATGCGCGAGCGGCTTTGCAGCTCATGGACCGTCACGCTGAACTACCGTCCACGAGCACGTAGCCGGGCTCGGCGGCGAGCACGACAAGGGCCGGCAGGGCGAGCGCCGCGACCCGGCGCAGCGTCGGCGCGGCGGGCTCGACGGCGGTCGTCACGCCGCGATCGTGGCATCCAGGGCGTAAGGAACGCAACCGGCTGGGCTGCTTACGTACGAATTGCTACTGGCGCGTGTCCATCGACGTCTGCACCGCGCGGCGCGCCTGCTCGCGCGCTTCCTCGGCGGTGTCCGGCTGGGCCGGTTCGGTAGGCATGACCCATCCCCTCAGGGGTGTCACGGGCATATGTCAAGACGCCGCGGCCCGGGGCCGGGATCGCCGGCGGATGGCCTGCGGCGCGCACCCGGGTCAGCAAGACCCGAAGGCGGCCGGTACGGGTGGTCCGCCGTCCAAGCTATCGTTAAGGTCCACATCGTGCACACGGCTCCCAGTATGTGGAATATCTCCACAGTGGACGGCGCACGGCTAGCAAGGACGGCAATCCGGGTCGGTCGTTCGGGTCAGCGGGCGAAGAAGTGCCAGCCGACCCACAGCCAGAAGCCGAACACGGCGATCCGGCCCACCGGGACCGGGCCGACCTCGTACTGCATGACGAAGCCGGTCATCTGGGCAAATGTGGGGATCCTCGAGTTGTCCCGGCGGGCGGCCCACTCGACGGCGGCGAACAGGACGGCGGCCAGGACGAAGCCGGCGATCGCGATGAACCGGGTGAGGCTCATCGGCGGACCAGCCCCCAGAACGCGCTGAGCCAGCCGAAGTAGACCGCGGAACGGGGCAGGTACGACTCGAGCACCGGATCGGCCAGCAGGGACAGCGTCGGGTGGTCCGGGGTCGACCCGGCGATGAACATCGCCAGCTCGATGAGCGCCAGGGTGAATAGCGGTACGAGCCACCACGCCGTGCTCCTGCCGAGCCGCCGCGGGACTCCTCGCTTGGGCACCCGGCCGGAGAGCCCGAGCCAGCACAGCGTGCCGCCGATGCCTAGCACGTACATGTTCGCGAGCAGGGAGAACGACGGAAACAGCCCGCCGATGGCCGACAGCACGACGAAGACCGGCACCATGACGAGCGGTCGATCCCAGGTCCGCACCGCCCCGGCGGTCAACTCCGACGGCTGCTCCATGGTTCCGATTGTTACCGGCTGGACTCCCGACCCGGTAGCAGATCCCGGCCCGGACTTATCCCTGATCTTCTCCGGCCCGGCCGTCCAGCTCTCGACGGATGGCCGTGAGTACGTCCGCAACCGAACCGTGGCCGGTGAACCCGGCCGCGAGCCGGTGCCCGCCACCGCCGAGGGCGACCGCCACCCGGGCCACGTCCACCGCGCCCTTGCTGCGCAGTGACACGGCCCACTCGGCCTCACCGAGCTGCTTGACGACGCAGGCCACGTCCGCTTCATCGGCTGCCCGTACCGAGTCGATCAGCGCCTCCAGCACGTACGGCCGCTGCCCGTGGCGCGCGAGGTCGTCGAGCGTCGCGTACGTCCAGACCAGGCCGTGGCCGGCGGCGGAGGCCGGTTCGAGCTCGGCGCGGCGCAGCACGTCGCCGTACAGCCGGACGGCGCCGAACGGCCGGGACTCGAACACCCGCCGGGAGATCTCCCCCGGCCGGATACCGGTGGCCAGCAGCCGCGCCGCGAACTCGTGGGTCGCCGGCGTCGTCAGATCGAACCGGAACGAGCCGGTGTCGGTCGCGAGCGCGACGTAGAGGCACTCGGCGATCTCCCGGTCGAGCGGTACGCCGAGCCGCGCCAGCAGCTGCTCGGCCACGACCGAGGTGGCCGCCGCGCTCGGGTCGACCAGGTGGATGCCACCGAACCGGGTGTTCGACGCGTGGTGGTCGAGCACGATCGTCGTCGGCCCGAGCCGATCGGCCAGCTCGCCGAGCCGCCCCTCGCTCGCCGCGTCGAAGCAGAACACCAGCTCCGGGTCCCGAGGTGCCTGCGCGGCCGGTACGAGCAGGTCCAGGCCGGGCAGGCCACGGAACGGCTCGGGGATCTCCAGCGGGCCGGGGAAGCTCGCCCGGCCCCCGCGCAGACCCAACCGGCGCAACCCGAGCGCGAACCCCAGCATGCTGCCCAGCGCGTCGCCGTCGGGGTTCACGTGACAGGCGAGCAGGACGGTCGAGTCGGGCCGCAGGTTGCGTACGGCGGCCACCGCGTCGGCCCACTCGGCGACCGTCGGGCCGGCGCCGTCCTGCGCGCCCCGGGATGCGCCCGACCCGGCCGCAAGATGTGGACCCGGCATGGTGATCGGGGTCGTGACCCGCTCCGTCACGACAAGTCCCCGCCCCGGCGCGGGCGGAGTCGGCTCAGCTCGCCGCACCCGGTCACGACTGGTCCTCGCGGCCGGCCGGGACCGAGTCGTCGTCGGCCTCCGCCTCCTGTTCAGGCTCGTGGTCCACGCGGTACGGCTGGGCCTCGCCCGCAAAGCGGGCCCCGGCCGCGATCCGCTGTACCTCGGCGTCCGACTCCCGCGCCGCGGCCAGCAGCTCGTCGATGTGCTTGGCGTGCTCCAGGACTTCGTCCTGGACGAACATGAGCGTCGGGGCGTGCCGCAGCCCGAGCGCCTTGCCGACCGTGCTGCGCAGCAGACCCTTCGCGCTCTCCAGGGCGGCCGCCGTGGCCGCCTGCGCCGCAGCGTCACCGAGCACCGTGTAGAAGACGGTCGCCTCGCGCAGGTCGGCCGTGATCCGGGCGTCGGTGATGGTGATCATGCCGAGACGGGGGTCCTTGATCTGAGTACGTACGACCGACGCCACCAGCTCACGTATCCGCTCGGCGTGGCGACGCACCCGGGTGGGGTCCGTCATCTCGTCACCTCCAAACGCTTCCGACCCTACCTGCGCCCGGCACGCCACCGGGCACCATGGGCCGCAGTCGAAATCCCCGCTCAGTCCTCGTCCGACCAGATGCGGCGGCGAACCGCCAGCAGCTCGATCTCCGGCCGGCCGGCGACGAGCCGCTCGCAGGAGTCGAGTACGGCCGCCAGGTGCCGCGGGTCGGCGGCGACCGCTGCCACCCCGATCTCGGCCCGGCCGTGCAGGTCGAGGGCGCCTACCTCGGCGACGGCGACCTCGAAGCGCCGCAGTGCGGCGACGATGGGCCGCACGTAGCCGCGCTTGGCCTTCAGCGACCGTGCGTCGCCGGGCAGCAGCACGTCGAAGGCGGCGGTACCGGTGTACACGGCGGGTCAGCGTACCGGCCGGCCGCGCCCACTGGCGCGGACGGCCGGTACCGCGCTGGTCAGGCGCGCGGCTTCTCGCGCATCTCGAAGGTCTCGATGACGTCGCCGACCTTCACGTCGTTGTAGTTGCCCAGCGTCAGACCGCACTCGAAGCCCTCGCGGACCTCGGTCGCGTCGTCCTTGAACCGCTTCAACGACGAGATGGTGAGGTTCTCCGCGACCACCGCGCTGTCGCGCAGCAGCCGTGCCTTCGCGTTGCGCCGGATGATGCCCGACCGGACGATGCAGCCGCCGATCGTGCCGACCTTGGACGAGCGGAACACCTCGCGGATCTCCGCCGCGCCGAGCTCGACCTCCTCGTACTCCGGCTTGAGCATGCCCTTGAGCGCCGCCTCGACCTCCTCGATGGCCTGGTAGATCACCGTGTAGTAGCGGATCTCCACGCCCTCGCGGTCGGCGTACTCGCGGACCTTGCCCTCGGCCCGCACGTTGAACCCGATGATGATCGCGTCCGACGCACGCGCGAGGTTGACGTCGTCCTGCGTGACTCCACCGACACCGCGGTGGATGATCTTCAGCTGGACCTCTTCGGCCACCTCGATCTTGACGAGGGCATCCTCCAGAGCCTCCACCGAGCCGGACACGTCGCCCTTGAGGATCAGGGTGAGCGTGGTCTTCTCGCCCTCCTTGATCCGCTCGAGCAGGGTCTCCAGCGTGGCGCGGCCACGGGTCGTCGCCATCTGCGCCGCCCGCTCGCGGGCCTGGCGCTGCTCGGCGATCTGCCGGGCGATCCGGTCCTCGGTCACCGCGAGGAACGTGTCGCCCGCACCCGGTACGGCGGTCAGGCCGAGGACGAGCACCGGCCGGGCCGGCGGCGCCTCGGTCACCGGCTGGAGGTTGTCGTCGAGCATGGCCCGTACGCGGCCGTGTGCATCGCCGGCGACGATCGACTCGCCGACCCGCAGCGTGCCGCGCTGGACCAGGACCGTGGCCACCGGGCCGCGACCGCGGTCGAGGTGCGCCTCGATCGCGATGCCCTGAGCCGGCCCGTCCGTCGGCGCCTGCAGCTCGAGAGCCGCGTCGGCGGTCAGCAGGATCGCCTCCAACAGCTGGTCGATGCCGATGCCCGGCTTGGCCGCGACGTTGACGAACATCGTGTCGCCGCCGTACTCCTCGGCGACCAGGCCGTACTCGGTGAGCTGCTGGCGGACCTTGTCCGGGTTCGCCTCGGGCTTGTCGATCTTGTTGACGGCCACCACGATCGGGACGTCCGCCGCCTTCGCGTGGTTGAGTGCCTCGATCGTCTGCGGCATCACGCCGTCATCGGCGGCGACCACGAGCACGACGATGTCCGTCACCTGGGCACCGCGGGCCCGCATGGCGGTGAACGCCTCGTGACCCGGGGTGTCGATGAACGTGATCGCCCGATCCACCTCGTCGTGCTGGACGTGCACCTGGTACGCGCCGATGTGCTGGGTGATCCCGCCGGCCTCGCTCTCCACCACGTTCGCCTTGCGGATCGCGTCGAGCAGCTTGGTCTTACCGTGGTCGACGTGACCCATGACGGTCACGACCGGCGGCCGGGCCACCATGCGGTCGTCGTCGATCTCGGCGTCGAGGTCGATGTCGAACCGGGCGAGCAGCTCGCGGTCCTCGTCCTCGGGGCTGACGATGTGTACGTCGAACCCGAGGTGCTCACCGAGCAGCAGCAGCGTCTCGTCGGTGCACGACTGGGTCGCCGTGACCATCTCGCCGAGGTTGAACATCTCCTGGACGAGCGAGCCCGGGTTGGCGTTGATCCGGTCTGCGAAGTCCGACAGCGACGCGCCGCGCGGCAGCCGTACGAGCTGACCGGTACCCCGTGGGGCACCCGAGCTCATCGTCGGCGCGGACAGGTTGTCGAACTC
>JAEHDK010000717.1 GCA_016880465.1 Micromonosporaceae bacterium | reverse complement strand
TTTGGAGATTTTGCCCTCGGCGTCCTTGTGTTCAATCTGAAGCGTGCCGAGCACGGTTTCTGCAACGTGGCAGACGAGGACACCACGGCGTCGAGGCTGGCCAGGTCGGGTGCGGCGGCCGCGGCGGCCACCACCTCCCGCGCGTTACCCGGCGGAGCCGCCGCCCTCATCCCAGCCGCGACCGGAACAGCTCCAGCGTGCGCGCCCAGGCGCTGGCCGAGGCCGCCGCGTCGTACACCTCGGGGCGGTCGTCGTTGAAGAAGGCGTGCTGGGTACCCGGGTAGTCGTAGAGCGTGCACTGGCCGCCGACGTCCTCGATGGACCTCTTGGCCTGCTGGATGCCGGGCGCCGCGCTGGTGCCGTCGCCCTCGGAGCAGTGGATCATCGCAGCCTTGCCGGCGTAGTTGGCCCACGTCGGGGACATCCGCTCCCACGGCAGCGCCGGGTAGAAGCCGACGGTCGCCGCGACGTGGTCGGAAAGCGTGGCCGACCACAGCGCGAGGCTGCCGCCCATGCAGAAGCCGACCGCCCCGATCCGGCCCGTGACGTCGGGCCGCTCGGCGAGGTAGGTCGCCGCGCCCGCGATGTCCTTGGCCGCCTGGTCCATGGCGAGGCCCATGAGCATCTTCCCCGCCTCGCCCGGCTCGGTCGCCTGCACCCCGTGGTAGAGGTCGGGCGCGAGCGCCACGAACCCGGCGTCGGCGAACCGGTCCGCCAGGGACTTGATATGGGGTACGAGACCCCACCACTCCTGGACGACGATGACCGCGGGCGCTCCACCCGCCGGCAGCGCCAGGTAGCCCTCGCTCGTGCCTCCGTTACTCCGGTAGCTCACCATTTCGCCCATGCGGGTAGCCAACCATGCCCGATCCGCGGGGGAAAGGTCGGGGCCGGCGTGGCGCGGCCGATCACCGCGGGGTCGGCGTGGCGGTTGGCGCGGCGGTTGGCGCGGCGCTCGGCGTGCCGGTCGGCGACGGGCTCGACGATGCGCCCGGCAGCGGCCCGGGCCCGCCGAAGGGCGCGTCCTGGGCGCAGCGCGGGTACACGTTGGTCTGGTCGAGGTCGTAGCGCACGCCGTCCCGGACAATGCGGTACGGGCTGGCCGGGCGGTTCGGCCCGCACCACTGCGGCCAGCCGAGGTCGATGGGCTGGCCGTTCTGGTCGAACAGCCGCACGTTCTCCAGCAACCGGCCATTCTCGTCGTAGACGTAGACGTCGGCCACGCGGTCGTACGGGTTGGCGTTCACGTACGCCGGTGCGAAGCCGCCCGACCGGGCACGGAAGTCGGCGGCCGCGAAGCCGGCCACGCCGAACAGCACGAGCAGTACGGTGGCCGCCGCCAGCGTCAGACGTGGCCAGCGGGTGAGCCGTTCGGTGCGCCGGCCGAGCCAGATCGAGCCGAGCACGCTGGCCGCCACGATCACCAATCCGGCGAGCAGGCTGCCGCCGGGCCGCGGGAGGAGGCCGATCGGCCCGGCATCGTTGATGACGTAGCCGAGGACCATCGCCGCCAGGTAGCCGCGCAGGATCCACCAGGCCGGCCGCAGCAGGCGCAGGAAGTCGCTGGCCGCCGCGTACCCCAGGAGGGGACCCATCGTGGTGTTGACCGCCCGCAGCCGGCTGCGGACGCCCTCGACCGCGGCGGCCGCGCGGGCCGCGGCCGTGCTCCGGTCGGCGCCGGCCCC
>JAEHDK010000716.1 GCA_016880465.1 Micromonosporaceae bacterium | reverse complement strand
GGCCCGATGAACCGGGGAATGGAGATCGCCCCGGAGGTGGCCGACTCGCCCCGTTCGACGATCGTCGAGCAGGTGGCGAACGGCGTCTCGGTCCGGATGGCCGTCCTGTACCTGCTCCTGGGCGGGTCGCCCCGGTGAGCCGGGCGAGCGCGACGAGCGCGCGGAGCGCGCCGGCCCGCCGCGGCCAACCCGGCGCCGAGCGTACCTCCGGGCCGGCGTCGTACCTCCTCCGCGGTGTGTCCATTGTGGGCGGTGACCCGGTCGACCTGCTCGTGCGCGACGGGGTGGTCGCGGAGACCGGCCGCGGCCTGCGGGCCGACCGGACCGTCGACGCCGACGGGCTGGTCGCCCTCCCCGGTCTGGTGGATCTGCACACGCACCTGCGGGAGCCCGGCCGGGAGGACGCGGAGACCGTGGCGTCCGGCTCGCTGGCGGCGGCGCTCGGCGGGTACACCGCGGTGTGCGCGATGGCCAACACCGATCCGGTGGCCGACACCGCGGGCGTCGTGGAGCAGGTCTGGCGGCTCGGCCGCGAGGCGGGCCTGGTAGACGTGCAGCCGATCGGCGCGGTGACCGTCGGCCTGCGCGGCGAGCGGCTCGCCGAGCTGGGCGCGATGGCGACGTCCGCGGCCCGGGTACGGGTCTTCTCCGACGACGGGAAGTGCGTCTGGGACGCCCGGCTGATGCGCCGGGCCCTGGAGTACGTCAAGGCCTTCGACGGCGTGATCGCGCAGCACGCCGAGGAGCCGCGACTCACCGACGGCGCCCAGATGCACGAGGGCGAGGTCTCCGCCCGGCTCGGCCTGGCCGGCTGGCCGGCGGTCGCGGAGGAGGCGATCATCGCGCGCGACGTGCTGCTCGCCGAGCATGTCGGCTCCCGGCTGCACGTATGCCACGTGTCGACGGCCGGCTCGGTCGAGATCCTGCGGTGGGCCAAGCGCCGCGGGGGTCTCACCGGCCGGCCCAGTCGGGTGACCGCCGAGGTCTGCCCGCACCACCTGTTGCTGACCGACGAGCGGGCAACCAGCTACGACCCGGTCTTCAAGGTGAACCCGCCACTGCGTACCCAGGCCGACGTGGCCGCGCTGCGGGCCGCGCTCGCCGACGGGGTGATCGACGCGGTCGCCACCGACCATGCACCGCACACGGTCGAGGACAAGGAGTGCGAGTGGGCGTACGCCAAGCCGGGCATGCTGGGGCTGCAGACCGCGCTGTCCATCGTGCTCGAGACGGTCGGCCCGGACTGGGACCTCATCGCTGAGCGGATGTCCCGCATGCCCGCCCGCATCGCCGGCCTCGCCGGGCACGGCAGCGACCCCGCGGTCGGGCAGCCGGCCAACCTGACCCTCGTCGATCCGGCGGCACAGTGGACGGTCGAGCCGGGCGCGCTCGCGAGCCGGAGCCGGAACACGCCGTACGCCGGGATGCGGCTTGGGGGCCGGGTGGTCGCGACGTTCCTGCGCGGCGTACCGACCGTCCTCGACGGGCAGGCCGTCCGCCCATGAGCGCGGCGATCCAGGTAGCGCCATGAGGGGGCCGGCGATCCTGGTGCTGGAGGACGGGCGTACGTTCGCCGGCGAGGCGTACGGCAGCATCGGCGAGACGTTCGGCGAGGCCGTGTTCGCCACCGGCATGACGGGCTACCAGGAGACGCTGACGGACCCGTCGTACCACCGCCAGGTCGTCGTGCAGACGGCGCCGCACATCGGCAACACCGGGGTGAACCCGAGCGACGACGAGTCGGACCGCATCTGGGTGGCCGGCTACGTCGTCCGCGACCCCGCCCGGCGCCCATCGAGCTGGCGTGCCACCGGCACCCTCGAGGACCGGCTCGCCGCCGAGGGAACCGTCGGCATCTGCGGCATCGACACCCGCGCGCTGACCCGGCACCTGCGCGAGCGGGGGCCGATGCGGGTCGGGGTGTCCAGTGTGGACCTCGACCCGCCGGCGCTGTGGGCCCGGGTCCGGCAGTCGCCGCGGATGGTCGGCGCCGACCTGTCCGCCGAGGTCACCACGCCGGCGGCGTACCCGGTGCCGGCGCAGGGCACGCACCGGTACACGGTCGCCGCGCTGGACTTCGGGATCAAGCGCAACGTCACCCGCCGGCTGGCCGCCCGCGGAGTGACCACGCAGGTGCTGCCCGCCTCCGCCACGCTGGACGAGGTGCTCGCGGTCCGGCCCGATGCCGTGTTCCTGTCGCCCGGGCCGGGCGACCCCGCCACGGCCGACCGCGCGGTGGCGCTGGCGCGGCGGGTGCTGGACCGCCGGATACCGCTGTTCGGCATCTGCTTCGGCAGCCAGATTCTCGGCCGGGCGCTGGGCCTTACGACCTACAAGCTGGGGTACGGCCACCGCGGCATCAACCAGCCGGTGCTCGACACGGCAACCGGCAAGGTGGAGGTGACGTCGCACAACCACGGCTTCGCCGTCGACGCGCCGGTGGACTCCACTGTCGACACCGGGTACGGCCGGGTCCAGGTCTCGCACGTATGCCTCAACGACCAGGTGGTCGAGGGTCTGCGCTGCCTCGACGTGCCGGCGTTCACCGTGCAGTACCACCCGGAGGCGGCCGCGGGCCCGCACGACGCGGACCACCTCTTCGACAGGTTCGTGGAGCTGGTCGAGGGGACTTTGCCGCATGCCTAGGCGCACCGACCTGACCCATGTGCTCGTCATCGGCTCCGGGCCGATCGTCATCGGGCAGGCGTGCGAGTTCGACTACTCCGGCACCCAGGCCTGCCGCGTGCTGCGCGCGGAAGGGCTGCGGGTCTGCCTGGTGAACTCCAACCCGGCGACCATCATGACCGACCCGGAGTTCGCCGACGCGACGTACGTGGAGCCGGTCACCCCCGAGTTCGTCGAGCAGGTGATCGCCCGTGAGCGGCCGGACGCGCTGCTGCCCACCCTCGGCGGGCAGACCGCGCTGAACACGGCGGTGGCCCTGCACGAGGCCGGCGTCCTTGCCAAGTACGGGGTCGAGCTGATCGGCGCCAGCATCGACGCGATCCGCCGGGGCGAGGACCGCCAGCTGTTCAAGGAGGTCGTCGCCGCGGCCGGCGCGCGTACCGGGTTGGGCGGCGCGGACCTCGTACCCCGGTCGCGGGTGTGCCATTCACTGCCCGAGGTATCCGCGGCCGCCGACGAGCTCGGCCTGCCGGTGGTGATCCGGCCGTCGTTCACGATGGGCGGCCTCGGCTCCGGGCTCGCCCGTACGGTCGACGACCTGGTACGGCTGGCCGGCGCCGGGCTCGCCGCGTCGCCGGTGCACGAGGTGCTCATCGAGGAGAGCGTGCTCGGCTGGAAGGAGTACGAGCTGGAGCTCATGCGCGACCGGCACGACAACGTGGTGGTCGTCTGCTCCATCGAGAACGTCGACCCGATGGGCGTGCACACCGGCGACTCGGTGACGGTCGCGCCGGCCATGACGCTCACCGACCGGGAGTACCAGACGATGCGCGACCTCGGCATCGCGGTGCTGCGCGAGGTCGGCGTGGACACCGGTGGGTGCAACATCCAGTTTGCCGTGCATCCGCAGACCGGCCGGCTCGTCGTCATCGAGATGAACCCGCGGGTCTCCCGGTCGTCCGCGCTCGCCTCGAAGGCGACCGGGTTCCCGATCGCGAAGATCGCGGCCCGGCTGGCCATCGGGTACACGCTCGACGAGATCCGCAACGACGTGACGCGCCAGACGCCGGCCGCGTTCGAGCCCGCCCTGGACTACGTGGTGGTGAAGATTCCGCGGTTCGCGTTCGAGAAGTTCCCCGGCGCGGATCCGGAGCTCACCACGACGATGAAGTCGGTGGGCGAGGCGATGTCGCTCGGCCGCAGCTTCACCGAGGCGCTGGGCAAGGCGATGCGCTCGATGGAGACCGGGCCGGCGGGGTTCTGGACCGGGCCGGACCGCGCCGAGCCGCTTCCCGCACTGGGTACACCGCACGACGGCCGGCTGTACACGGTGGAGCAGGCGTTGCGCGCCGGCGCGACGGTGGCGCAGGTCGCCGCGGCGTCCGGCATCGACCCCTGGTTCGTGGACCAGATCGCGGGGCTCGTGGAGCTGCGCGCCGAGATCGCGGCCGCGCCGGTCCTCGACGAGCCGATGCTGCGCCTTGCCAAGCGCGCGGGGCTGGCCGACCGGCAGCTCGCGCGGCTGCGGCCCGAGCTGGCCGGCGAGGACGCGGTGCGCCGGTTGCGCCACCGGCTCGGGCTGCGGCCGGTG
>JAEHDK010000715.1 GCA_016880465.1 Micromonosporaceae bacterium | reverse complement strand
GGGACAGCTCCTCGACCACGAGCGCGTAGGTCAGCAGCGACTCGCCGAGCCCGCCGTACTCCGGCGCGATCGTCAGACCGAACAGGCCCATCTCGCGCATGCCGTCGACGATGCCGGTCGGGTACTCGTCGGCATGCTCCAGGCGCTGCGCGTGCGGGATGATCTCCTTGTCGACGAAGGCCCGGACCGCGGCGAGGATGTCCCGCTGTATCTCGGTCAGGCCGGGGGTCTGGGCAAGCCGCGCCATGTCTGCCTCCGTCGGTCAGCGGTACTGCGCCTCGCGGACGCTGTTACCGCCGTCGATCACCAGCATCTGGCCGGTGATGTACGAGGCGGCCGGCGAGCAGAGGAACGCGATGGCGGCGGCGACCTCGTCCGGCGTACCGGGTCGGCCCATCGGGGTACCCATCCCCTGCTTCAGCTCCACGAACGTCGATGCGCCGGTGTGGATGAGCCCGGGCGCGACCGCGTTGACCGTGACTCCGTCCGCGACCAGCTCCATCGCGAGCGCCCGGGTGAGCCCCACGACCCCGGCCTTCGCCGCCGCGTACGCCGCCTCGGTCGGCAGCGCGTTGACCGGACCGGCGGTCGCCGCGAGGTTGACGATGCGCCCCCAGCCACGCTCGGCCATCCCGCTCGCGAACGCCCGGCTGCACAGGAACGCGGTCGTCAGGTTGCGGTCGATCTCGGCGCGCCACTCGTCGAAGGTGAGCTGGGCGACCGGCCGCAGGATCTCGGGGCTCGCCTTGCTCTGCAGGCCGGCGTTGTTGACCAGGATCTCGACGTCGCCGAGCTGATCGGAGATCGCGTCGGCGAGCGCACCGACCTCGGCCTCGTCGGTCAGGTCCGCGACGAAACCGGTCACCCCGAGCTCGGTGGCCCGGTCGTGGATGCGGCGGGTGGTCGACACGATGGCCACCGAAGCGCCCAGCGCCAGCAGCCGGCGGGCCGTCGCGTACCCGATGCCCTCGGCGCTGCCCGCGCCGGTGACCACCGCGACCCGCCCGTCGAGGCGGTCGCTGGCGAACGGGGAACCGGTGGTCGCCTCGGCGGTCGCCGCCGCACCGGTGGGTACCGACCGCAACCCGCGCCGTCCCTGGCTGGTACGGCCGCCCTCGCGGCGTTGCGCCGCCCCGGTGCGGCGCGGGGCGGGGCCGTGGGCAGTTGGGTCCATGCCGCGATCCTGCCCGTTGTCCGCGAACCGGGCAACGACCACGCGCCCAGCCCGTACGTAGGCGTGGTGCGTCCGGCATGTCAGTCTATGTCCGGCTCCTCGCCAAGCAGATGCGTCGGCTTGCCGCAGGTCGGCTCACCGACCATCCTCGGTGCCGGTACCCTGACCTGGCCCCTTCGCGGGACGGAGATTCTCTGATGACGTACCCCTCGCAGCAGCCCGGCGGTTGGTCCGACCCGTCGTGGCCATCGCAGCCGCAGCCCGGTAACCCGTACGACCCGAACGCACAGCCGATGAGTGGCCAGCCGATCAGCGGCCAGCCGATCAGCGGTCAACCGGTGAGCGCCGGGCAGGCTCCGTACGGCGGGTACGGGTACCCGGCCTACGGCGTGCCGGTCGCGGCGGGTCCCAAGACGAACGGCTTGGCGATCGCGTCGATGGTCGTCTCGCTCGTCGGCGCCGTCGGGCTGTGCGGGTACGGCCTCGGCGGCTACATCGGCATCGTGGGCGCGATCCTCGGCCACGTGGCGCGCCGGCAGATCCGCGAGCGGGGCGAGGGTGGCGACGGCATGGCACTCGCCGGCGTGATCGTCGGCTGGATCGCCACCGCGCTCGCCATCCTGGCGACGATCGCGCTGGTGATCTTCTTCGTCTGGGCCGCGGGCCAGGACCCGAACACGCTCGGCATCGCGGTCTGACGCACAGCGCCGGTGCGGCCCCTGCCGCACCGGCCCCGCCGGAGATCAGCCCTGGTCGGGGACCTGGTCGGGGGTGAAGCGGGTGGTCCGGGCCAGGCCGGCCGCGCGTCCCTTGGCGGCCACCACGAGCGCCATCTTCCGCGACGCCTCGTCGATCATCTCGTCGCCGAGCATGGCCGCACCGCGCTGACCGCCCGCCTCCGACGTGTAGTACTCGTACGCGTCCAGGATCAGCTCCGCCCGGTCGTAGTCCTCCTGGGCCGGCGCGTACACCTCGTTGGCCGCCTCGATCTGGCCCGGGTGCAGGACCCACTTCCCGTCGTACCCGAGCGCGGCCGAGCGCGCCGCGACGGCCCGGAACCCGGCGACGTCACGGATCTGCAGGTACGGCCCGTCGATGGCCTGCCTGTCGTGCATCCGGGCGGCCATCAAGATCCGCATGAGGATGTAGTGGAACGGGTCGCCCGGGTAGTCCGGGTGCAACGCCCCGACGACGAGCGACTTCATGTTGAGCGAGGCCATGAAGTCGGCGGGGCCGAAGATGATGGTCTCGACCCGCGGCGACGCCGCCGCGATGGCGTCCACATTGACCAGTCCGGCGGCGTTCTCGATCTGCGCCTCGATGCCGATTCCGCCGACCGGCAGGCCGAGGGTCTGCTCCAGCTGGCGGAGCGTGAGATCCAGCCAGGCCACCTGGGTGGCGGACTGCACCTTCGGCAGCATGATGCAGTCGAGGTGGGCACCGGCGCCCTCCACGACGTCGATGACGTCCCGGTACGTCCACGGCGTCGTCAGGTCGTTCACCCGCACCGTACGGATCCGGGGCCCCCAGTCGCCGGTGGACAGGGCGGCGACGATGTTCTTGCGGGCCGCCGGCTTCGCCGAGGGCGCCACCGCGTCCTCCAGGTCCAGGAAGACCTGGTCGGCGGCGAGGTCCTGAGCCTTGTCCAGCATCTTCAGGCTGGAGCCCGGAACCGCAAGGCAGGACCTACGAGGACGACCGGCAGCACCCATGTACCGCACGGTAGCGTCCCCTCATGGCCGTGGAGAACACATCTGAGCAGGATGCCGCCCGGGTCGTCGCCATCACCGGCGCCACCTCGGGGATCGGCCTGGCCGCCGCCGAGGCGTTCGCGCGAGCCGGTGACCACGTCGCGGTCATCGGGCGCGACCAGGCCCGTCTCGATGCCGCCCTGTTCCGGGTACGGAAGGCCGCCCGGCCCGGTGCTCCGGAGCCGGCCGGCTTCCGGGCCGACTTCGCGGTCCTCGACGAGGTGCGCGAGCTGGCTGCGGGGCTGCGTACGGCGTACCCCCGGATCGACGTGCTGGCGAACAACGCGGGCGCGCTGTTCCCGCGGCGGATGACCACAGTGGACGGTTTCGAACTGACCATGCAGGCGAACCACCTGGCGCCGTTCCTGCTCACGAACCTGGTCCGGGACCGGGTGAGCCGGGTCGTGACGACCTCGTCGCGGGGTCACCAGCAGGGCCGGGTGAACCCGGACGACCTGTCGGGGTCCGGCCGGTACGTGCCGCTGTTCGTGTACGGAACGAGCAAGCAGGCCAACATCCTGTTCGCCGCGGAGGCGGCGCGCCGGTGGCCGGACGTGCTGTCCACGTCGTTCCACCCGGGAGTCGTGCGCACCCGGTACGGCCACGACACCCCGCTGATCGCCTGGTACTACCGGGTCGGGCCGTTCCTGCGTACGCCGGAGAAGGGCGCCGAGACGTTGGTCTGGCTGGCGAACGCACCGGCCGACCAGATCGTCAACGGCGCGTACTACGTCGACTGTCGCGTCCGCAAGCCGTGGCGGCGGGCCGCCGATCCCACCTTGGCCGCCCGGCTGTGGGTCGCGAGCCAGGCCGCGGTCGGGCTGTCCTGACCGGCTACGGCACCGCAGGATCGGCGCTGGGTACGAGCCGCCGCCCGGTACGCGCGCCGTCGAGCACCACGACGAGCACCCCGACCAGCAGCAGCGCGAGCCCGGGCAGCGACCACGGTCGCGGTGCCTGGCCGAGCCAGACCCAGGCGATCAGCCCCGCGCCCGGCACCTCCAGCAGGAACAGCACGCTGACCGTGGTGGCGGAGATGCGGCGCAGCGAGTAGTTGAACATCGAGTGCCCGAGCAGCTGGGCGCCGAGGGTGAGGGCCGCGATCGCCGACCAGGTACGCGCGTCGAAGCCGTACAGCGGTAGGCCGGCGGTCAGGCAGCCGGCGGCGAGCAGCAGGGCGGCGACGCCGTAGCAGATCGTCGTGTACGAGACCGTGCTGGTCGTCTCGCGGGCGCGCTCGCCGATCGCGGTGTAGACCGCCGCGGTCATCCCGCCGGCGACCGCCAGCAGGTCGCCCGCGACCGCCCGGCCGGACGCGCCGAGGTCCGCGCCCGTGGCAAGCGTGGCGCCGAGCACCGCGATGCCGATCCCGACCCAGGTCAGCGGCCGCAGCGACCGGCCCTGCGCCTTGGCGATCAGCCCCTGCCACACCGGTTGGGTTGCGCCCAGGGCGGCGGCCGCGGCCACCGAGGTGAGCCGGACGCTCGGCGCCCAGGTGGCGAAATGCGCGGCCAGCGGTATCCCGGCCAGCGCGCACCACAGCCCGGTACGCCGCTGCGCGCCGATGGTCAGCGCAGCGAACTCGGCCCGGTGTCGGGCCAGCACGACGGGCGCGAGCAGCCCCACTGCGAGGGTGTTCCGCCAGCACGTGATCGCCAGCGCGGACGCGCTCGCGAAGACCAGCAACGGTCCGGAGGACGAGACCGCGCAGACCGCGACGGCGAGTGCCGCGGTGGTCAGCGGATCGGCGGCGACGGGGCGAGGGGGCACGGTGAGGTATCTTCACACGCATGGGCGAGCCGCAGGCACGCTCGCGCACCCTGTCGCCGGCCGAGGGCGCGGCACTCGCCCGCCTCGCCGCCGCCGCGATCCGCGATCGCCTGGCCGGGCGCACCGCGCGGGGACGGCCGCCCAGCGCCGACGTACTGCTCGCGTTGGGGGCCTCGTTCGTCACGCTGGAGACCGGCGGATCGCTGCGCGGCTGCATCGGCACGCTGGACCCGGTGCGCCCGCTCTACCTCGACGTCGCGCGCAACGCGGTACGCGCACTGGTGGACCCGCGGATGCCACCGGTGACCGCCGCCGAGTGGCCGCGGCTGGACATCTCGGTGTCCGTCCTCAGCGCGCCCGAGCCGTTGCCCGCGGGCAGCCGGGAGGAGCTCGTCGACGCGCTGCGGCCCGGCATCGATGGACTGATCATCGCGGACGCCGGCCGGCGCGCCACGTTCCTGCCGGTCGTCTGGCGCAAGGTCGCCGAGCCGGTCGGCTTCGTGGCGGCCCTGCTCGCCAAGGGCGGCTGGCCGGCCGACCGGTGGCCGGACGGGCTGCGCGCGGCCCGGTACACAGCCAGCGAGTTCCACGACCGGGCACCGCGCGCGGACTGAGGCCGCCCCGCACCGAGGGTGGGCTTGACCGGTCCGGCAGGATGGCGCTGTGGACGTACGCCCTGAGCCGTTGGTCGACGAGGTGCAGCGCAAGGCAGCCGTCGCATGGCTGACCGTCGGCGGCGCGCCGGCGTACTGCGTCTGGTGCCTTGCGCTCGATGGCGTGCTGTACGTCGTCAGCGGGCCGGACGAGCAGCCCGCGCCGGGGCTCGACCAGCCGGCCGAGGCAGGGGTGACCGCGCGCGGCGACCATGGCGGCCGGATCGTCACCTGGCCCGTCGCGGTGAGCCGGGTGTGGCCCGGCACCGACGAGTGGGAGTCGGTCACGCCACAGCTGGCCGGGAAGCGGCTCAACGCCGCCGGCACCGCCGATGCGCTCATCGCGCGCTGGGCGGCGCGGTGCGCGGTCTCCCGGCTGGCACCGGCCGGGCCGCCCGTGGCCCGGGGCGCCACGCTGCCCGACGGATCACTGGCCGCGCCGCCCGTACCGACGCCGGCCGCGAACCGCACCAGGAAGCCGTTCCGGCTGCACCGGGTGCGGAGCTGACCGGCGCTCGCTCCGCTCGCGCGGCGGTGCCGGCTGTTCCCGGGCATCGCGAGGTGGCTGAGGTCAACCTACGAACGGTGGGACGGCGATCTCGCCCTTCGCGATGGGTACGACCTGTCCGGTGACCGTCGCGCTCCGGGCGACGCCGCCCACCGCGGTGACCGTGCACTCCAATGTGGACGGTCGGTGCAGTTCCTGGCCCTGGCGTACGGTGTAGGCCGACTCGCCCGCGCCGGGCAGCAGGCCGGACGCGACCAGCCACACGCCGAGACCGAGCGCCGCCGAGCCGGTGGCCGGGTCCTCCGGTACGCCGTGGCCCGGTACGAAGACCCGAGCGTGCGCCGTGTGCCGCACGGGGTCCCAGCCGAACACGCTGACACTGACGACGCCCTGCGCGCGGGCGGCCGCCGGGTCGGCCACGGCACGGGCCACCGAGTCGGGTACGACGCACAGGTAGGCGTACTCGAGCCCGCAGCCGGCCAGCCGGGGTGCCGGGCCGGCGTAGTCCGCAGTGGACAGTCCGACGGCGGCGAGCAACGGCGCCGGATCCTGCTCGGCGCCGACGGTCGGCGTACCACCGGTGAGGGTCGCCCGGCTCCCCGGGTGCACCTGGATGGGTAGGAGACCGGCGCCGCACTCCTGGACGAGCGGGCCGGCCTGGGCCCGCCCCAGCCGGGCAACCGTTACCGCGGCACCCACGCTGGGGTGGCCGGCGAACGGCAGCTCCTCCTCGGGCGTGAAGATGCGGGCGCGGTACGTGGCGCCCGCCGTCGACGGCAGCACGAACACCGTCTCGGACAGGTGGAACTCGCGGGCGATCGCCTGTAGCTGGTCCTTGGCCAGCTCATCGGCGCCGAAGACCACGGCGAGCGGATTACCGGTGAACGGGCGGTCGGTGAACACGTCCACGATCTCGTACGCCAAGGTCTTCATGGCCGCCAACCCTATTACGCTGAACAGCGTGACGACGGCGACCAGGGTGTATGTCGCCCGGCTCGCTGGCATCGCCGTCTTCGACCCCAACGGCGACCAGGTCGGGCGGGTGCGCGACGCGGTGGCGCGGCCGCGCTCGGGCAACCGGCCGCCGCAGGTCGTCGGCCTGGTCGCGGAGGTGCCCATGCGCCGGCGGATCTTCCTGCCGATCGGGCGCATCACGTCGATCGACCCCGGCGCGGTGGTCCTCGGAACGGGGACCCTCAACCTGCGGCGGTTCGAGAAACGCCCCGGCGAGATCCTGGTCCTGGGCGAGCTGCTCGACCGCCGGGTGACCATTACGTCGTCGGGGCGCCAGGCCACGGTCGTCGACCTGGGGATGGAGCCGGACCGCGCCGGTACGTGGCTGCTGACCCGTGTTGCCGTGCGCGAGTTCACCGGCCGGCTGAGCCGGCGCGGCCACGTATACCAGCTGGAGTGGGACGAGGTTTCCGGGCTGGCCGGCGCGGCCGAGGCCCAGGGCGCCGAGTCCCTGCTCGCGGTGCTGGACAAGATGCGCGCGGCCGACCTCGCGAACGTGCTGCAGGACCTGCCCGAGGAGCGGCGGGCGGTGGTCGCCTCCGCGCTCGACGACGAGCGGCTCGCGGACGTGCTGCAGGAACTGCCCGAGCAAGACCAGGTGGAGATCATCGGGGCGCTTGACCTGGAACGCGCGGCAGACGTCCTGGAGGAGATGGATCCCGACGACGCCGCCGATCTGCTGGCCGAGCTGCCGAAGCAGGACCAGCAGACGCTGCTCGACCTGATGGAGCCGGACGAGGCGGAGCCGGTACGGCAGCTGATGGAGTACCAGACGGGTACCGCCGGCGCGGTGATGACGTCCGAGCCCATCATCATGACCCCGGACGCGACCGTGGCCGAGTCGCTGGCGCGGGTGCGGGAGCCGCAGCTCTCCCCCGCGGTGGCGGCCCAGGTCTTCGTCACCCGCGCCCCCATGGCCACGCCGACGGGACGGTACCTGGGCGTGGTGCATTTCCAGCGGCTGCTCCGCGAGGCGCCGGCCGCGCTGCTCGGCGGCCTGATCGACACCGACATCCCACCGCTGAACCCGGCCACCCCGCTGCCGGAGATCACCCGCCGGATGGCCACCTATAACCTCGTCGCACTCGCGGTCGTCGATACGAACGACCGCCTGGTGGGCGCGGTCACCGTAGACGACGTGCTCGACCATCTCCTCCCGCCGGACTGGCGCGACCACGAGAGCGCAGCGGAGCAGGGGACGGCGGATGGCTGACACCCGCGGCCGACGGCTGGATCAGCCGCGGGAGCCGCGGCGCCTGCGCATGCCGCGTTTTGATCCGGACACGTTCGGCCGGTGGGCGGAGGCGTTCGCCCGGTTCATGGGCACCGCCGGGTTCCTCGTCTACATGACCGTCGTGATCACGCTGTGGATCGGCTGGAACGCGCTCGCCCCGGCCAGTCTGCGGTTCGACCCGTACACCTTCACGTTCTTGACCCTGATCCTGTCGTTGCAGGCGTCGTACGCGGCACCACTGATCCTGCTCGCCCAGAACCGCCAGGCCGACCGCGACCGGCTCGCGCTCGACGAGGACCGGCGGCGCGCGGCGTTGCAGAAGGCGGACGTCGAGTACCTGGCCCGGGAGCTGGCGGCCCTGCGCAACGCGCTCGGCGAGGTGGCCACCCGGGACTTCCTCCGGTCGGAGCTCGCCCGGCTCGCCGAGGAGTTGGACGAGGCGGCCCACCGGCGGCACCGGCTCGAGGTACAGCAGCGGCGCCGGGAACCGCAGCGGGCCACCCGCCGGGTCGATGCGGCCAGCTTCGACCCGGCCCACGAGCCGCCGGAGGACGAGCCTGACGGCGACGGCGGCCGCACCGGCTGAGGCCAAGGCACGCGGCAGCGCGTCGAGCACCCGCCAGGGGGATCCGCCGGTGGTGGTGCGGTCCCGGCCCCGACGTAGCATGGGCTCTATGTCAGCGCCCGTCAGCACGGTGGAGCAGGCCATCCACGAGGCCCTCGCCACGGTCGACGATCCGGAGATCCACCGCCCGATCACCGACCTCGGCATGGTCAAGTCCGTCGACCTGGCCGCGGACGGCGTGGTCACGATCGGCCTGCTACTCACCGTGGCCGGCTGCCCGCTGCGCGACAAGCTGCGCACGGACATCACCGCGGCGGTCGGCCGGGTGGCGGGAGTCGCCCGGGTCGAGATCGACTTCGGCGTGATGAGCGACGAGCAGCGCCGTGAACTGCAGAGCCGGCTCCGCGGCGGGAGTACGGCGGAGCCGGTGATCCCGTTCGCCCAGCCGGGCTCGCGGACCCAGGTCTACGCGGTGGCCTCCGGCAAGGGCGGGGTGGGCAAGTCGAGCATCACCGTCAACCTGGCGACCGCGCTGGCCGCCAAGGGGCGCTCGGTCGGGATCGTGGACGCGGACATCTACGGCCACTCCATCCCGCGGATGCTGGGCGTGACCGGCCGCCCGACCCAGGTCGAGGAAATGATCATGCCGCCACAGGCGTACGGCGTGAAGGTCATCTCGATCGGCATGTTCACCGCCGGGAACGCGGCCGTGGTGTGGCGCGGCCCGATGCTGCACCGGGCGCTGCAGCAGTTCCTTGCCGACGTCTACTGGGGTGACCTCGACGTACTGCTGCTCGACCTGCCGCCGGGTACCGGCGACGTGGCCATCTCGCTGGCCCAGCTCGTACCGAGCGCGGAGCTGCTGGTCGTGACGACCCCCCAGGTCGCGGCCGCGGAGGTGGCCGAGCGCGCCGGCGCGGTCGCGCTGCAGACCCACCAGCGGCTCGTCGGCGTGGTGGAGAACATGTCGTGGCTCACGCTGCCGTCGGGCGAGCGGCTGGAGGTCTTCGGCACCGGGGGCGGCGCCGCGGTGGCGGAGTCGTTGACCCGGCTGGTCGGCGCGCCGGTGCCCCTGCTCGGCCAGGTACCGCTGGACCCCCGGCTCCGCGAGGCCAGCGACGCCGGTACACCCATCGTGGTCGCGGATCCGGCCTCGCCTGCGGCGGCCGCCCTGCTGTCGGTCGCCGATCAGCTCGCCGCACGCCGGGAGTCGCTGGCCGGCAAGCCGCTCGGCCTGCGCCCGGCCGCACGCCGGTGACGGTGCGCCGGTGACGGTGGCAAGTCAGGTCGCGTCGGCGTCGTAACGCACGCGCGGAGTGACTTCGGCCGGCTGCGAGCCGGCGCCGGTGCCGCCAGGCCCCGGCTCGCCGGTGCGGTCCCGGCGCACCGCCGGCTCCACCGCCCTCGCGACGTCGGTGAGGTCCGCCTTGATGCCGCTGAGATCCCGCTTGAGGTCGCGCCCCAGCCCCTCCAGCGGCCGGCGGATCGCGGCCTCGTCCTCCTCGCTGAGCAGGTGCTTGCGGATGAACGTCTTGGGATGGAGGTCGGCGAGCTGGATGTCGGTGCCGAGCTCACGGCTCAGGTCACTCGTCGCGTTGTTCGCCATCGACCGCAGGTTCCGCAGCATGCGAAGGCCGTCGCTGATCACGTTCGGCAGCTTGTCCCCGAAGATCAACAGGGCGAGCACGAAGAGCGCACCGATCTCCCACCAGTTCAGGTTCTCGAACACCGCAGGCGCCTCTCCCGTCGAAGCCATCGCCAGCCTACGGCCGGGACCGAGGCGAAGGCTACTTCGCGTCGGCGGCGAGGGTCACCGAGATCTGCTGGTGGGTACCGCTCCCCCGCTGGTACTCCACCGTCACGACCGCCCCGGGCGCGTACTTGCGCACCAGCGCGATGAGGTCGGTCGGCTCCTCGACCGGCCGGCCGCCGATCCTGACCACGACGTCGCCCACCCGCAGGCCGGCCGAGGCTGCGGGTCCGGTGGCATCGACGGCGGTTATCCGTACCCCGCCGGCGGCCGAGCGGTACGACGTGTCGAGCTGGGCGCCGATCACGGTACGCCGGGCCTTGCCGGTGTCGATGATCTCCTGAGCGACCCGCTTGGCCTGGTTGATGGGTACGGCGAACGCGAGACCGATGTTGCCGGCCTGCTCCTCGCTCTCCGCGATCGACTTGATCACCGAGTTGACCCCGACGACCCGACCGCCCGCGTCCACGAGCGGGCCGCCCGAGTTCCCGTGGTTGACCGCGGCGTCGGTCTGGATCGCCGCGTAGTACCGCACCTGGCCGCCCGGCTCGCCGGACTGGATCGTACGGTCGATCGCGCTCACGATCCCGGACGTCACGGTGTTGGCCAGGGCGAGCGGCGAGCCCATCGCGAGCACCGGGTCGCCCACCGCGATCGCGTCGGAGTCCCCGAACGTGACCGGTACGAGACCGGCCCGCTCGACCTTCAGTACCGCGATGTCCGACTCGGGATCGCGGCCGACCAACTTGCTGCTCGCGGTGCTGCCGTCGGCGAAGGTCAGGCTGGCGGTGCCCGAGGCATCCTCCACCACGTGGTCGTTGGTGATCACGTAGCCGTCGGGGGAGGCGATGAACCCGCTGCCGAGACTGAACCCGCGGCCGTTGGCGACCCGTACGGTCACCACGCTCGGCAGCACCTGTTTCACGACGCTGGCAAGCGAGTCCGGGGCCCGCTGGGCGAGCGCGGGCGCGGTCGACGAGCGGGCGCCGAGCACGGTGTGCCCCGCGGTGCCCTGGTGGAGCGCGAACACGTAACCGAGCGTGCCGCCGAGCGCACCCGCGAGCAACGCAGTCACCAGGGACATCACCAGCAGCGGGCCCAGGCCGCGCGGTGGGTCGTCGCCGGCCGCGCCACGCTCCTCGTGGACCTGCCCTACCGGTGGGTACGCGGGGGCCGGTAGCACGATCTTCGCGGGCGCGTGCGGATCCCGCCATGGATCGGCAAGCGCGTCAGACCACCATGGTGACTGCCCGGTCACGACCCGGTACCTCCTGCCATCCCAATCCCCGTCCAGGATCGCACGCTTTGGCCCGGCACATTCACTACTCGTGGTTGACCATTGCCCCGCCGCTACAGTGGCACCGACCCCGAGGAGGTGCGCCATCGCCCCGCTCGCTGGAAGCACCGAGCCGTACCGCGCGCCGGCACGCGAGTTCGTTGAGTCGCTCGTACCCGAGGACCAGGTCCGGCATGCCGCGCGGAGCCTGGCCGGTGAGGTCGGCCTGACTCCGGTCGGGCCGGCGGCCGGCGCCGCGCTGCGCCTGCTGGCCGCGGCCGGCCGCGCCAAGTCGGTGGTGGAGGTCGGCACCGGCACCGGGGTCAGCGCCCTCTGGCTGCTGGACGGCATGCGAGCCGACGGGGTGCTCACGACGATCGATGTCGAGGCCGAGCACCAGCGGGTCGCCCGGCGGCTGTTCGCCGAGGCCGGGTACCCACCGGGCCGCACCCGGGTGATCACCGGCCGGGCGCTCGACGTACTCCCGCGGCTGGCCGACGGCGCGTACGATCTCGTTTTCGTAGATGCTGACCCGACCGAGTACGGAGGGTGCGTGGTGGAGGCCCTGCGGCTGTTGCGTACGGGCGGCCTGCTGGTCGTCAACGGTGCCCTGGCCGGCGGCCGGATCGGCGACCCGACCGCGCGGGATCCGCAGACGATCGCGCTGCGCGAGACCGTGAAGGCGGTACGGGACGCCGACGAGTGGTACCCCGCGTTGCTGCCGAGCAGCGGCGGCCTGCTGTGCGCGGTGAAACGTGGCTGACCCGATCGCGGACCTGCCGGAGCGGATGACGCTGCGGTACTGGCCGTGGCTGGTCATGTGCCTGGCCGGTGCGGTCGCGTTCGGGCTGCTCACCTGGGTCGCGATGTTCGCCGTGCTGAACAGCCCGTCGGCGGTGGTCCAGGTGCTCGCCGCGCTGCTGACGGTCGGCCTGGCCGTGCTGGCGGTCTACACCGTGCTCAGCCTGCGCACCCGCAGCGTGGTCGACCGCACCGGGTCGGTCGCGCACGGGGCGACGTCGCGCGACCGGGTGGTCTGGCGGGACGTCGACCGGCTGGATGTCATCCATTTCCTGCCCGGCTGGGCGATCCGGGCCTGGGCGAACGGCACCGCGACAGTCGTGTACCTGTGCCACGACACCCACGGCCGCCGGCCCAGGTCGAGCACGCACCAGGAGCCGCCGCCGGAGGCGCCCAGGTCGGTGCACACCGGCTTTGTCGCCGTCAACCGCTACTGGAGATCGGCCCGCGAGGGCTGAGAGCCGCGCGAGCCAGCGAGATCCGGTCGAGCCAGCGCAGCAGGGTCCGTACGCCCCAGCCGGTGGCGCCCTTGGCCAGCTCGCCATCGACGCTGTCCGCCCAGGCCGGCGCCGACATGTCGAGGTGGGCCCAGCTCGACCGCCGATCACCGGTGAACTCGCGCAGGTACAGCGCGGCCAGGATCGAGCCCGCCCCGATGTCCGGCGAGTTGCTCAGATCGGCGACATCGGCCTCGAGCCCGTACACGTAGTCCTCGGGCAACGGCATCCGCCAGACCCGTTCCCCGGCGGCCGTGGCCGCGTCGGCGAGCGCGCCGGCCAGCTGGTCGTTCTCGCTGTAGAGCGCGGCCGTCCGCTTGCCGAGCGCGATGCTCGCCGCGCCGGTGAGCGTGGCGAGATCGACGAGCAGGTCGGGGGCGAGGTGGCGCACCGCGTACCCCAGCGCGTCGGCGAGCACGACCCGACCCTCCGCGTCGGTGTTGTAGATCTCACTGGTGAGCCCGTTGTAGTGGCGGATCACATCGCCCGGCCGGTACGCCGAGCCGCTGACCGCGTTCTCGGCCAGCGGCGCGAGCGCGGTGACCCGTACCGGCAGGCCGAGCGCCGCCGCGCCGAGCGTCGCCGCGGTCACCGCGGCCGCCCCCGCCATGTCCTTTCGCATGAGCTTCATCGCGTCGCGGGGTTTGATGTCGATCCCGCCGGTGTCGAACGTGATCCCCTTGCCGACGAGGACCACGTGCGGGGTGTCCGGATCCGCGGCCGGCGGCTGCCAGGTGACCTCCAGGAGCCGCGGGCCACGGGCCGAGCCGCCGCCGACGGCGAGCAGGGCGGCGAAGCCCTCGGCGGCGAGCGCGGCGGGCTCCCGTACGGTGACCGACAGGCCGTCGCGCTTGGCGGCGGCGCTGTCGATCTGCGCCACGAACCAGGCCGGGGTCTTCGTACCGCTCGGCGTGTTCACGAGGTCGCGGGCCAGCACGGTGACCTCGGCGACGGTGGTCGCGGCGTCCAGGGCGGGCTGGTACGCCGCCGGCTCGGCCACCGCCACCGTCACCTCGGCCAGCCGCGCGGCGTCCTCGTCCGGGACCCCCAGGCGGGACCGGTACCCGGCGAGCAGCCCGCCCTCGGCCAGCCCGCGTACGGCGACCGGGCCGGCGTCGGCCGGCAGCGCAATCGTGAGCGCGGTCTCCCGGCGCGCGGCCCGTACGATGGCGGCCCCGGCCGTACGCCAGTCCCCCTCCTCGCCGCCGCCCACGCCGACGAGGAACAGCGTTGCGGGGGTACGCAGGGGGCGCGGCAGCACGTGCACCAGCCCGGCCCGGCCGGTGTGCTCGCGGTCCGCCAGAAACGCCTCGACCTCGGCCAGCAGGCCGGGGTCGAGCGGTACGACAGTGGGCGTGGCGGTGGCTGCCCGGTCGACGTCGGTCGGGGTGCGGACCGGTACGGCAAGGACAGCGGGCGCGCCGCGCCCCTGGGTGAGCCGGAAGGTGACCACCGCGGGCTAGCCCGCGGCGGCCTTCAACGCGTCTCCGAGCGCATTGGCCTCGTCCGGAGTCATCTCCACGACCAGCCGGCCACCACCCTCCAGCGGAACCCGCATGACGATGCCCCGGCCCTCCTTGGTGACCTCCAGCGGACCGTCGCCCGTCCGCGGCTTCATCGCCGCCATGTGTGTCTCCCCTCCGACTTGCCACCGGCCGTGGTGCCCCACGCCCGTACGTCAATGCGGCACCGGGCGTCCAGGTGCCGACCAATGATTTTCCCTGATGAACACCCAGGACCCCAAACTGGCCCCGGCCTCATGTGACAGCACCTGGCACACTGCGGTACTAGCTGTCACAATGTCCGATCATGCAAGCACGGTCGGCGCTCTTCGACCTCTACGGGGACTACCTGCGTCCCCGGGGCGGGCGCGCGCCGGTCGCCGCCCTGGTACGGCTGCTCGCGCCGCTCGGGATCGCGCCGCCGGCGGTGCGTACCGCGGTGTCCCGCATGGTGCGGCAAGGCTGGTTGCACCCGTTGCGGCTGTCGTCGGGCCCCGGGTACCTGATCACGCCGAAAGCGGCCCGCCGGCTCGACGAGGCCGCCGTTCGGATCTACCGGACCGGGAAGCCCGGCTGGGACGGCCGGTTCGACCTGCTGCTGATCGACCCACCGCCGACCCGGGCCGAGCGGCTGCGCATCGCGGGCAATCTCGCGTACCTGGGGTACGGCACGCTGGACGGGACCACCTGGGTCGCCCCACGCCCCGGCGAGGACGTCGACGCGCTGCTGACCGAGGCCGGGATCCGGTTCGAGCGGTTCACCGCACACCACACGGCCGGCACCGCGGGCGCGGTGGCCCTGGTGCGCCGGGCCTGGGATCTCGACGAGATCAGCACCGCGTACCAGCGCTTCGTCCGGGAGATGCGACCGGTGCTGGCCGCGGTGACCGAGACCAGCGCGGACGAGACGGCGTACGCGGCCCGGTTCCAGCTCGTGCACGCGTGGCGGACGTTCCTGTTCCGGGATCCGCAGCTGCCGCCGCCCCTGCTGCCGGACCGCTGGTCGGGGACCAGCGCGGCGACCTTCTTCGACCGGCACGCCAGCCGGCTGCGCCCGGCCGCCGATCGGTACGTAGACCACTGTCTCGAAATGTGCTCCCGTCCGGCACGATGAGACCCGTGACCGAACCTCTCGCCGAGCGCCCCGGCGCCGGCCCCCTGGTCGTCGAACGCGCCGGCGCTGTCGTCACCCTCACGATGAACCGGCCCGACTCCCTCAACTCCCTCGACCGCTCGCTGCGCGAGGCGCTGCATGATGCGCTGGGCGCCGTGGCGAGCGATCCGAACTGCCGAGCGGTCGTCCTCGCCGGTGCCGGCCGGGCCTTCTGCGTCGGGCAGGACCTGCGCGAGCATGTGTCCGTCCTGCAGGGCGGTGACGCCGACCCGCTCGGCGCCGGCGTACGGCACTACAACCCGATCGCCGAGCGGCTGGCCACTCTGCCCAAGCCGGTGGTGGCGGCCGTACGTGGCATGGCGGCCGGAGCGGGCGCGTCGCTGGCGCTGCTGGCGGACTTCCGCATCGGTGGCCCGGCGACCCGGTTGCTGATGGCCTTCGCCAACGTGGCGCTGGCCGGCGACACCGGCGTCTCGTGGACGCTACCCCGGCTCGTCGGCCAGGCGAAGGCGGTGGAGCTGCTCATGCTGGCCGAGCCGGTCGGCGCGGCCGACGCGCACCGGCTGGGGCTGCTCACCCAGCTGCTCGACGACGACGAGCAGGTCCTGTTCGCGGCGCAGCAGCTCGCCGCGCGGCTGGCCGCCGGACCGACGGTCGCCTACGGCGCGATCAAGCGACAGCTCGCGATCGGTGCGGCGGGTACGCTCGCCGACGCGCTGGCCGCCGAGGCGCAGGCACAGGCGACCTGCGGCGTGACCGCGGACCATCGCAACGCGACGATGGCCTTCGTCAACAAGGAAAAGCCGGTCTTCGAGGGCCGATAGGCCGGACCCGCGGCCATCGGTCCCGGGCCCGGGTGCGCATCGCCGAGTTCCAGGTGTTCTCGAAGTAGCGGTCAGTCCGCCTCGTCGTCCTCGGGGTCCAGATCCGTCCGGGCCCCGAGGACGTACGCCTGCATCGCCAGCTCGTCCGCCACCGGCGCCACGAACGCGGGCAGCTCCCGGGGGCCGAGCTCGGCCACGTACGCCCAGAACTGCCGCACGGCCTCGGCCGGCGACTCGGCCTCGATCGGCAGGTCGAGGCTGACGAGCCAGGACCGCCGATCGGCCGCCGGCGCCAGTCGTGCGGCCAGGTCACCGAAGTCCGCCTCGCGCAGCGGCACCAGGTCGCCGCCGCCGGGGTCAAGGCCGACCGCCGGGTGCGGCGCGTCCACGCTTCTTCGGGTGTACGCGATGAGCAGGCCGCCCTCGGCGTTGGTGACCCGGCCGGCGGCGTAGACCATCGGCGGCTCGCCGGCCGCCACCAGCAGCACCCCGTCCCCGGGAGATACCGCGCCCCGGCCGGCAGCGGGGACGTCGAGGGTGTCGTACCGGTACAGCCGCTCGGCGGCGTACCGCTCGGCCGGCACGACGAGCGCCCAGTACGCCACGCGCTCAGCTCGCCCCGACCGCCACATGGCAGCCGGCGATATGGTCGTCGACCATGCCGGTCGCCTGCATCAGGGCGTACGCGGTCGTCGGCCCCACGAACCGGAAACCGCGCCGCTTGAGGTCCTTGGCCATCGCGGTGGACTCGGCGGTCAGCGGCGGCACGTCGGCGTACGAGGCCGGCCGCGTGCCCGGGCGCGCCGGAGCGTACGACCAGAGCAGCTCGGTCAGCCCCTCCGGTACGGCCAGCGCGGCCCGCGCATTGCCTATCGCGGCCTCGATCTTCGCCCGGTTCCGGACGATTCCCGGGTCGCCGAGCAGCCGGTTGATGTCCCGCTCGCCGTACCCGGCCACCGCCTCGATGCGGAACCCGTCGAACGCGGCCCGGAACGCCGCCCGCTTGCGCAGGATCGTCAGCCAGGACAGCCCGGACTGGAACGCCTCGAGGGTGACCCGCTCGTAGAGCGCGTCGTCGCCGCGCAGCACCCGGCCCCACTCCTCGTCGTGGTAGGCGCAGTACTCCGGCGTGGTACCGGCCCACCGGCAGCGCGGCCGGCCGTCCTCGCCGATCACCAGATCCGCGCTCACGGTAGGACTCCGGCCTCGACGAGCCGGGCGAAGCGCTTGAGAGCCTGGGTGAGGCTGACCTTCGAACCCGGCCACAGCAGCGGCCAGGCGATCCGGCCGGCGAGTCCGAGCGGGAGCCGGAACCACTCATGCCAGACGACCTGCGTACGCTCCCCGCCCATCGGGGTGCACCGCAGGACACCGGGGCCGCGCAGCAATCGTCCACAGTGGAGGACGCGCACCTCGTACGGCGGGTCCACCCGTTCCACCCGCATCTCGTCGCGCTGGTCGGCGTGGCCCATCGCGGTCGTCGCCTCCAGCACGGTGCCCGGCCCGCCGTCGCCCCGCACGACTCGTACGGTCGTGAACGGGATCCACTCGCCCTGCCGCTCCCAGGCGGTGAACGCGGCGAAGACCCGGGCGGCCGGCGCGTTCACGATGACCGTCGCGGTCACCTCGCCGGCGCCGGGTACGGCATCGGCGACGCTCTCCGGTCCGCTCACCGGCGGCCCGTCAGCGCATCATCGTCCACAGTAGACGGCGAACCCGGGCCCGTACCGGCCGCT
>JAEHDK010000714.1 GCA_016880465.1 Micromonosporaceae bacterium | reverse complement strand
CCCCACCTCGGCCGACCCCCACCTCGGCGGTGGAACGCGCTGCCGATCAGCGCGCGACGGCCTGACGCGGAGGCGGTTCCCGCTCGGCCGCTGCCGGCGAGGTTCACCGCGCCGCCGTTCGTCTAGTGGCCTACGTACCCCTATTGGCTTGGCTGCTGAAGGTCGCTGCCGACGCCCGGTGAGGCTACGTCGAGCCGGCGCAGCAGCTCCTCACTGAGCTGCCACCGTTGCGTGTCGCGGCGGAAGCGGAGCCCGCGGACCGAGCGTACGGCCCGGGCCAGCTCCGCCCGCCGGCCCGGGTCGAGTCCGTCGGCCATCTCCACCGCCAGCCGCATCGCGTGATAGTGCTCGAACGCGCTGCGTGGTTGCTCTATCGCTTCCAGGGTCGCGGCAAAGTCCCGCAGCTCCGGCTTCGCCTGCATCATGCCCAGCGCGGTGATGCGCTCCGCCTCGCTGCCGTCCCGCAGCCAGCGCACGACCTCCGCCCGGTCGAACGACTGCTCCGTCGCGAGCCGGCGGGCTCGGGCGACGACCTCCTGCAACGCGCGGGTACGCTCCGGGCTCGAGCTCATCGAGCTGCGTACCGATCGGTAGTCGGCGGCGATCGGTCCGGCGGCATCGAGCAGCGCCTGGGCCTGTGCGCGCACGCGCTCGGCCCCGGCCGAGTCGCCGCGCCGCTCGAGGTCCTCGGCCACCGCGAACCGCTCGGCCGCGGCCGCTCGGAGCCGGAGCTTGGCGCCGCCGAACTCGAAGCTGTCGAGGCGGTTGCCCAGCAGCGCCACGACCAGCAGGATGCCGCCGAAGCCGAGCAGCACCGCCGTGCCCGTACCGTTCTGGGTGACGAAGACCGCGACCACGCCGCCGCCGAACGAGCCGGCACCCAACAGACCGAGCAGGAGCCGGAGGCCCGTCGTGAGTGCGGGCAACACAGGGGCGGGCTGCACGGGCACTCCTCCGGGGTCGGCGCTGACTTGCGTACGATACCGCCGCGCCGGAACGCTCGCGGTTACCCTGTTCGCTCACCGCTGACGCGTCCGACCTGCGCTCCCGAGGCACCGGCCGGTAGCGTCCGCTCATGGCCCTGCTGGCGCCCCCGGCGGCAGGCCCGGATCGGGTACGGCCCGGCGCTGGTGCCGCTCGGCGTGCTCACCAACGCGCCCATGCTGCTGGTGCCGGCCATCGAGGGTCCACTGTGGATGACATGGCCGGCCCATCGAAGACCGGCTCGACCTGATCGCGATGATCGACGAGTACGTCACCGGATTCGTACTCAACACCGATCTCGAGCCGGGCGCGCGCCGGCCGGCGCGATGACCCCGGCGCCTCCCACGCATCGGCCGCGGCCGCTGGTAGCGTCCCCCGCGTGGGGAGGGCAAAGCGCGTCGTCGTGGAGTCGTGCATCGAGTCGGTGCACGCCTACCTGGCTCACCGGCGCCCACTGCCGTGCCTTGTCGACATCGCACCGGAGGTAACGCCCGCGGCCTTCGAGGACGGCGCGGGCTCGGTCGGCGCACCGTTGTACCGTGCCGCCCGGGCCCCTGGTGACGCGCAACCGGACGTCCGGTTGCTGGCTGCCGATGGTGAGCGGTACCGCGGCCTGGCGACCGAGGCGGCGAGGCACCTGCGCTGCGACGTCTACCTCACGCCGGCCGGCGCGGACGTCCGGTACGTGCGGGAGTCGAGCCCGATGGCGGGCGATCGGTGGGACGCGATCGCGGTCGACCGGGCGACCGGCGACCCCGTACGGTGGCTCGTCGTACGCCCGCCGGACCTCCCGCCGGGAGTGCCGACCTGGTTCCTCAGCGTCAAGGGCCGGCTGCGCCAGAGTGACGGCCTGGTGACCGTTGCCCTGCCCGACGGTCTGGCGTTCGCGACCCGGGCGACGTTCCACGACGCGGCCCTGCTGGCCGGCCGCCTGAGTAGGAGCGCCTGGCCGGTCACGACGGTGGCGGTGAACGTGAGCCAGGGCCGTTTCGAGATCAGCCGGTTCGACGGCCGGCCGGCGCGGCTGGGCGGCGTCGAGTTCGCGCGGCTGCTCGACGCCAGCCTCGACGTGATCCACCCGGATGTACAGGTGGCGCTCACCTGGCCCGCGGACGGGGCGGCCTGCGACGCGCTGCACCGGGAGCTGCGACGCCTGGCCGAGGCGCTCGGCCGGACGGTGTGGGTGCCGCAACCCCAAGGTGCGGCGTTTGCCCTGCCCGGGTGCCGCGAGTTCGCCGCGGTTGACGAGGTCGGCGGTGCGTCCACCTGGCAGGCGTACCCATGGCGGACGGATCCGGCCGTACGGGCACGCTACGAGACCGACCGCGACGGCCGAATCATGCCGGTCGACGACGCGGCTGTCATCGCCTCGCCCGGGTCCGCGCCGGCCGGCGGTTTGTTCACCGTGGGTCTCGGCATCCTGGCCGACGGTCGGCTCGGCGCGGGTACGCGCAACGGGCACCATCTCGCGGTCGGGCGCCGCGAGCTGCGCGCGCTGCTGCGCCAGGACGGCTGGGCGGGTGAGGACCTGCTGCTGCTCGCCGCCCCCCCGGTGCGTTGTGCGGACGTCACGGTCCGGCACATCCGCAGCCTCGTCGAGCTGTACGGCGTCGACGTCTGGTTGCCGTGCCCCGGCGCCGACGTCTGGACCCAGGCGGACGGCGTGGTTGCTGCGGACGGACCGCGAGGTGGCTGGCAGGTCGTCGGGTATGGCCGCCCGGACGACCTGCCGGTCGACGACGCCGACCTGCCATCGGCGCTGGTACGCCGTAGCCGGCCGACCGTGGTGGGCACGCCACGTCGCGGACCGGTGCGTGCCGAACCGGCGGGCGCCGGCCCGTTGCGCGCGGTACCCACCCTCGGTGCGTCAACGCGCGCCGAGCGCGACGGCGGTCAGCACGGCGTGGCCTGGCTGCCCGACACGCCGGTGGTCAACCAGCGCGCCCTCGACCTGTACCTGTGGACGCCGTTGGCCAGCGATCGCGTCGAGGGCTGGGAGCTGCCGGCGGCGGACCTGTTCCTGCTCGCCGGGCGGGACCCGTTGCGGCTCGCCGAGCGGCGGCGGACCGGCCACCTGCTCCGGTTGTTCGCCGCCGCGGAGACGGCGGTCGAACTCGACGACCACCTCGCCCAGGCACCGGCCGTCCTGCGGCAGCGAGCGCTCGACGCCGGCAGCACGCACCTGCTGCCGGTGGGGTGGCTCGCCCGCCTGCGGGTCACCGCCCGGTACGACCTCGACGGCCGCGGCGGGGTCAGTGCCCGCCGGGACATCGACGCCGGCGCGCTGGCCATCCGGTTCGAGGGGGCCGACCACGGCATACCCGGACTGCCCAATGACGTCGTGCGCTGGCCCGGGAAGGGGCAACGGACCGACGCGCGGTCGTACCTGACGGTGCCGGATGGCGACGGGACCCGCGAGCGGGTCGTGCACCGCGGGCACCTGGCGCTCATGCGTACGAAGCCCGCGATCGAGGACGGCCAGACCGTGCTCGAGGTCAAGGTACGGCGCCGCGCCGCGATCGACGTACCGGCGACCCTGGACGCCCTCGAGACTCTTCCGGTCGTGGGACGGATGCACGACTTCGTCGGTCTTGACCTGCTGCTACCCGCGGCCGATCTGGATCTGGCTATCGTGACGAAGGCATGGCGCCGCGGGCCCCGCGGTCGGCCGGTCGTCGATCGGCTAAGCGTGCCGCTGTCCGAGGCGCTGTCGGCACGCGCCCGCGATCACGCCGACGCCGCCTGAGGGCTGTAGCTGGAGAGCCGGTAACCGTAAAGGACAGGGCGACCGGAGGGAAGGTGTACCTTCCCTCCGGTCGGTTCCCTCAGTTGACGACCCGTACCGAGTCGCAGCCGAGGAAGGTGTACCAGTTGCCGTCCGGGGCGAGGTACTTACCCTTCAGGCAGGCCTGCGTCGAGCTGAGCGTCAAGCCGGAGTCGCTCGGCTTGAAGTGCAGCACCAGGTCGGTGTCCGCGTCCCGGGTACGCTCGTCCAGCTCGTACGAGCGCTCCAGGTGGCCCTGCCCGTGGATCTCCCGCGCACCGGTCGGCGTCGCCACGTTGAACAGGTTCTCGCGCAGACCCCACAGGGTCTTCGACACGTCGATCTGGGTTGCGTCGAAGTCGAGTGGCAGCCCGTACTCGCCGGCAGCGGTGGTCAGTGCGGCCAGCGTCGCGTCGGTGTTCAGGTTGATCGAGTTGGGGAACCCACCCGGCCGTACGTTGATCGCGATCGGCACCACGCAGTCGATCTGGAACGAGGCGGTCCGGGCGTTGTTGCTCAGGTCCGGGTCGACGTCGTCGGCGTTCCGCAACGCCACCCGCGACTCCAGGGTTACCGTCTTGACGCCCGGAGCCGTGCAATGCAGCGTCAGCTGTGCGGTCACCGTACGCGGCTCGCCCACGGCCAGTGCGGCCTGCGCCGAACTGGTGGCCGCCGGGCTGACCACGACGCCCTGGTCCGCACTGGCCACAGTGGACAGTACGGTGTCGATCGGGCTGGACGGCCCACCGTTCTCGATCGTCACGCCGAGCGAGGCGGTCCCCGGCTCGCCGATGAGCACCTCGAGGGGGCCGGTGGCGGTGACCCCGGTGATCTTTACATCCGCCACCGCGATCACCGTTGTGTCCTGTGTGGACACGTCGTTCGCGGTCACCGGATCGGGCCCGGCCAGGTTGTCCACAGTGGCCTTGTTGGTGATGGTCTTCGGGCCACCGTTGCGGTACACGAGATCTGCCGGAACGCTCGCCGTGATGGTGAACGTCTTGCTGGCGTGCGAGGCGATGCTCCCGAGGTGGCAGGTCAGCACGCCGCTCACGACCGCACAGCCGGCATTGTCCGACTTGTACGCCACGTCCGCGGGCAGCGTGTCGACCACCTGCACCGAGTCCGCCGGGTTGTTGCCCAGGTTGGTCACGGTCAGGGAGTACACCAGGTCCGTACCGGCGGCGACCGGGTCCGGCGAGTCGATCTGGGTGATGGCCACGTCGGTGGTGTTCAGCTCCCGGTGCAACGCCTCAAGCTCGTCGGTAGTCGGCACGACGTCGAGCTCCGGGTCGATCGCGGCGTCCGCCGCGTCGCCGAAGTTGTGGAACGACAGGGAGACGAAGCTCCAGTCGTCGGCGGAGACGATCGGGCCCGAATTGAGGATCTGTTTGACGTTGAACACACACGCCCCGGGCTTGCCGTCCGTTCCGACGAAGTCGATGTCCGCCTCGACATCGCTCTCGTACGCATGCGGCGGCGGGTTGTCCGCGTCGCCGTTCCAGTTGGGTTTCTCCCCCACCGGCGACGTGATCTTCTCGCCGCCGCTGTTGACGAATACGAACTCGTTCTCGTTGTCGCCGGGGTTAATGATCACGTTCTCGTCGAGGTGCCGCTCGAGCAACGCCACGCTCGGTACGTGGCTGCGCTCGTGGCCGTCGTACGCGATCCGCGGCGGGGAGTAGTCCAGGATGGACCCACCGAACCGGCGTGGGATCCCCCCCTGCAGGTCGTAGTTCATCACGCTGACGTAGTTCGGCTTGCAGTTGTGGTCCTCGAAGCCGCCGTGCCGCAGGTTCAGCGTGTGGCCGAGCTCGTGCATGATCGTGCCGGCATCGGTGCCGATGCCGCCACGGTACTCGGAGTTGAACACGGCGAAGTCGTTGCCACCGATCTCCCCCTGACCACCGGACGGCTTCTCGCAGGTGCCCGGCTGGACGGACAAGATCGCGTACCGGAAGAGGTAGCGGCGCTGCGGGCTGAAGGCAGCCCTCTTGGCGGCGTAGAACGCGCCGTCGAGCCCGCAGGCGTTGGGTTCGGCGATCTGGGAACCCTGGCCGAGCAGCAGCCCGTTACCCGCGCGCTGGGCGAACCGGGGGTCGCCGACCAGGCAGTCGGCGTTCTGGTTGTCGGCATTCGTACAGTTGCCCGCGGCGCCGTTCTCCACGCTGGAGTCCAGGTACTTGCAGCTGGGGTCGCTGCCGTCCGGGCCGTCCACGCCGTCGTTGTCGATGCCGTCGTGGCAGGTGCCCGGAGTCTGACCCCTGCGCGCTCCGGTGTCGATCAGATTGCCCGTGTCGACATGCAGGTTGATGCCCCGTTGCCCGTCCGGGTTGGGTGGTGCGCTCACGCCGAAGGTGTCCTCGTTCTCGCCACCACCGCCTGCCCGCTGTCCGGCCAGCGCACCGGCATTCTCCGGGGCCGCCGCGAACGCGGCCACGATGGCCTGAATGGAGGCTCGGCTCGGGTTGCGGCCGGCCACCCAGTCCAGTTCGAGGAACAGGTCCTTGTGGTTCGGGTCAGCGCCCAACCGGGGCAGGTCGACGTCCACGGTGCCGTCGCCGTTGTCGTCATAGCCGTTGGTTTCCCAGCTGTCGAGCAGGCCGTCGCCGTCGGAGTCGCCGCCGAGGTCGAAGCACAGCCGGGCGGCCGGCTCGTCGTCGTCCCCGCCGCCACCGCCGGTCGAGCAGTTCTGCGGCGACTCCACCTCCTCGGTCCCGGTACGTTTGACCCACGTACCGAACTGCCGGACGACCGACAGGTCGAGGTTGTTGTCGTCGGTACGCGGGCTGATGTCGGCAAGGTCGTCGTCGAAGGTGTCCTCGTCCCAGAGCTGGATGGTCACCGGGACGTTCACGACCTCTGCCGGGATCATCGTGGGGATCGTCCACATCGGATCAATGCTGTCGTCGTCCTGGATCACCGGGCTGGACGGGGCGTCCGGGTCGCTGCCCGGCGGCTGTTTGACGCCGTTGATGAACACCTTGACGTAGAAGTCGGGCGTACTCTCCAACAGGCCCTCGAGGTTCTCCTCGTCGCACGGATCGACGCAGCTGGCGTGCCGGATAGTGATCGAGAACGGCACCATGGCCGCGGCGCGGGCCTCGGCTCGAGGTAATGCGGTCAGCGTGGCCACGCCAAGTAGCAGCACGGCCCCGGCGGTACGGATGCGCATGGCTCCCCTTCCGGTTGACTACGAACCGGAGTGTGGACCGGCGCGGCGGCTGGTTGACGAAACCTAACGAAGCTGGACAGCGCCGGCCACGGCCCGGCCTGGGCGAGGGCGGGCGCTAGGCGACGCCGATCTCGCGCAGAGCCGGATCGAGATCCAGGACCCGTACGTGGGGTTCCTGTTCCTCGGCTGCCTGATGGCGGTCGCGCTCGGCATCGCGAGCAACGTCAGGAGCAGCACTGAGGACGACGGACCGCAGCAGCAAGGCGGTCTGGCGCAGCACCGCGGGCCGCCCGGCCCGGCCGCATGCGTCGCTTCGCCCGTACGGGCAATGGTCAGGCCGTTGTCGCGCCCCTATCGTCGGGCCGTCCGCTCTTCGAAGGAGATGAATTGCCGATGGCCCCGACGCGCACTGTCCACGGTCACCCCCGAGGCCACGCAGCGGGCCGGCGGCGGCGGGTGCTGGCCGCCATACTCGGCGCCACACTGCTGCCGATGTTCTTCACACCGGTGCCGGCCGGCGCCGCTCCTGGCCAGCCCAAGGGTCTGTGGCAGCGGGTCGAGGGCAGGCCGGCGGCCACCAAGGGCGGGCACCGGGCCGACGTGAACGCCAAGCGGGTCGCCGCGTACACCCTCGACCGGGCCGGGATGAAGGCCTTGTTGGGCACGGCGCCGCGGGGGAACGCCGGGCAGCGGACCGCGGGAGCGCCGCTCGTGTTGTCCCTGCCGACGCCCGCCGGCGACTTCCAGCGGTTCGCGCTGACCGAGTCGTCGGTAATGGAGCCCGGGCTCGCCGCCCGGCACCCGGAGATCAAGACGTACGCCGGCAAGGGGCTCGACGACGTGACGGGACCACCAACCACGCCCCCGTGGTCACCGTCCCGGCCGCCGTGACCATCCCGGTCCGTACCCCGTTCGCGCTCACCGGCAGCGCCACCGACTCGGACGGCGAGGCGGTCACGTACCTG
>JAEHDK010000713.1 GCA_016880465.1 Micromonosporaceae bacterium | reverse complement strand
CGCCGGGTACGCCCGGTGGCTCGGTGAGCATCCGGTCGCCGTCGCGGGCAGCGGGCTGGCCGGACCGGCCCTGCTGGCGGCGGCGTACCTGATCGCGGGCCGCGGCGTCTCCGGCGACCACACCGACCAGCGCAACCCGTACCTCGCGGCCGTGCTCGCGGCCGCTGCCGGACTCGGTGCCTCGGTGCTGGTCGCGGTCGTCAGCCGGCGCCAGCCGCGCAGCGAGGACTCCGGCGGACCGGTCGAGCCACCGCCGGAACCGGACGACAGCCAGGCGGCGCCGCCACCACGGCCGGCCGCGCGGCCGCCCGCCCAGCCAGTGGCGCACGAGGAGGACTACGTCTCCTGGGTGTCCCAGCTGGGCGATGGCGAGAACGACGACGACTGGCTGTCCACCGGCTCGCGGCGCCGGCTGCGCTCCGGCGGCGAGCCGGACGACCCGACCGAGCACATACCGCACCCGCGCAGCCCGCAGCTCGGCCGCCCGTACGTCTCGCCCCTACGGCGCGACTGAGCTCGGCGCGGCCGGGCCGCCGGTCAGCTGACCGCGGCCCGGTGCTCGGCCCGCAGCACGTTCATCGCGTGCTCGACGACCGCGATCAGCACGGCCTTGGCCGAGTCGCGCTGCCGTGCGTCGCACATGATCAGCGGGATGTGCGGTGGGATCGACAGGGCGTCCTGGACCTCGTCGGCGTCGTACCGCGGCGCGCCATCGAAGCAGTTGACCGCGACCAGGTACGGCAGCCGCCGGTTCTCGAAGAAGTCCAACGGCGGGAACGCATCCGTGATCCGGCGCGTGTCGACCAGTACGGCCGCCCCGAGCGCACCCTTGATCAGCTCGTCCCACATGAACCAGAACCGGGTCTGGCCCGGCGTACCGAACAGGTACAGGATGAGGTCCTCGGCCATCGTGATGCGGCCGAAGTCCATGGCCACGGTCGTCGTACCCTTGCCCGGTACCTTGCCCGGATCGTCGATACCCACCCCGGCAACCGTCATCACCGCCTCGGTGGTGAGGGGCGTGATCTCCGAGACGGACCCGACAAGGGTTGTCTTGCCGACACCGAACCCACCGGCGACCACGATCTTCGCCGAGGTGATCGCCGTGCCGGAACGCGACGACCGGCGGTCAGAGCCTGCGAAGTCCACTCAACACCCTCTCCAACAGATCCATGCGGTCCTGGTACCCGTGGGCCAGGGCCGGCTCATGCAGGGCCAGCAGCCCATCGCCGACCATGTCGGCGACGAGCACCCGGGCCACCCCGAGCGGCAGGCGCGTGTACGCGGCGATCTCCGCCAACGACAGCGCCCGGTTGTCGCACAGGCCGGCGATGCGCTGCTTGTCATGTCCAACAAAGCGGGCCTCCTGGCGGCCGCCCGGAGTCGTGAGCAGGACGGCCTCCAGGGCGATGTCGGACCGCGGCTCGGTACGCCCACGGGTCACCGCGTACGGCCGGACAAGTTCGCCACGCGGGTCGTTGGCGCCAGGCCCCATCGCTCGCCTCACCCCCTCGCCTCATCCACCCGGTCCGCCCGGCCCACGGCGTACCGCTGTCCGTCCTGCCGTCCGCCCCGCTAGCGCAGTCCGGCCGCCTCCCGCGGCAGCGGGACCAACGCCGCGCCGACCCGCTCGACCAGCAGCGCCATCTCGTAACCGACCTGCCCGACATCGCAGTTGCGCGCCGCCAGTACGCCGAGCGCGGAGCCGTCGCTGATCGACATGAGGAACAGATACCCGCTGTCCATCTCGATGATGGTCTGCAGCACCGAGCCGCCGTCGAAGCAGCGCGAGGCGCCGTCGGTGAGGCTGATGACGCCAGCCACGATCGCGGAGAGCTGCTCGGCCCGGTCCGGCGGCAGATCCCGCGAGGAGGCCAGCAGCAACCCGTCGGCCGACACCGCGACGACGTGTGCTATCCCGGCGACATTGTCGGAGAAGTTGGCGAGCAGCCAACCCATGTCCTGCATCTTCGGTGGCCTGGTCATCGGCTGCTCCCCCGGTTCCCTTCCCGGTCGACGATCGTGGACAGGTCGGCACCGCTCGCACGCCCGCGCTGGACACCGCGGTGGTAGGCGGAGAGCAGGCCGCGCACCTCCTCCGGGGTACGCCGGGTCTTGTTCTGCGGTGCGGTCTGGTCGACGCCGCCCGGAACGAGCTGGTCCATCGGCACCCGCTTGGGCAGGCCGGACCTCGTCGTACCCGAGTTGCGCGGTTGCGCGGCCGCGGTGGCCGCCTGCCAGCCCTCGTCCGCGAGGGTCCGCCAGTCGTGCGCCTCCCGCACCCTGGACGGGTACGAGGCATCGGCCGGACCGCCCGCGTACGGCACGGACGGCGACGGGTACCCGTACGCGCCCGCCGGAGCCCCGGAGGACACCGGGATGCCGGACACCGGGTTCAGTGGGACCGCGGAGACCGGGCTCATCGGCGGGGCCGACGCCGGCGCGACCGGGTTCGCCCAGTGGTCGGGTGCGGGCGTGGGCATCGGCCCGTGGGTGCGGAACCAGGCCGCCTCCATCTCGCGGAAGATCGGCAGCTCGGTCGTGTCGTCCGCCTGCCGCGGCCTGGGTGCGCCACCCGAGCCGGCGAACGCGGGCTGGCTGGGCGACTCGAACCGCTGCACACCGCCGTCGTACCCGGTCGGTGCGGTACCGGCGACCGGCATCGAGGTACCCGCGGCAGCGGCGGCGGACGAGGCGGCCGCCCCGGAGACGTGCAGCCCGACCGCCACCGGTGGCCGCGGGTGCCCGGCCGTCGGGGTCCACTCGGCGGTGCCCGGCATCGCCTGCGCGGCATGGTGCCGCCCGTTCTCGCTCGCCAGCCCCGGAGACCAGCTGCGCGGGCTCCAGGCCGGCGCGGTCTCGACCGCGAGCGGCGTACGCGGCCGGGTCACCATGATGGGCTCCCGACCGCGGATCCGCGGCAGTACGAGGATGCTGGACGGCAGCGCGACGTTCGCCACGGTGCCACCCTCGGCGTTGCGCCGCAGCTCGACGCGGATGTCGTACCGGGACGCGAGCCGCGCGACGACGGCCAGGCCCATCATCCGGAACGCCGCGACGTCCACTGTGGCCGGTCCGCCGAGCCGGTCGTTGAGGATCGTCATCTGCTCCTCGGACAGCCCGAGCCCGTGGTCCTCGACCTGGACGAGCACGTAGTCGCCGATCCGCCGGGCGTCGGCGACGACCACGGTGTTCGGCGGCGAGAACCGGGTGGCGTTGTCGAGCAGCTCGGCGACGAGCCGTACGACATCGTTGACCGCGTGCGACGCGACCGAGACGTCGGTGTCGACCGTACCGAACTCGATCCGGTCGTAGAGCTCCACTTCGGACTGTGCCGCACGGAGCGCGTCGACGAGCAGCGCGTCGTCGCGCCGCGGCGGGCTGGAGTCGGCGCCGGCGAGGACGAGCAGGTTCTCGTCGTTGCGGCGCATCCGGGTCGCGAGGTGGTCGAGCTGGAAGAGCTGGGCGAGCCGGCGCGGATCCTCCTCGCCGCGTTCGATCTGGTCCAGCTCGCCGATCATCCGGTCGACCAGGGTCTGGCTGCGCCGGGCCAGGTTCAGGAACATCGCGGACACGCTGGTCCGCAGCGCCGCCTGCTCGGCCGCGATGCGGACCGCCTCCCGGTGCACGACGTTGAACGCCTGACCCACCTGACCGATCTCGTCGCGGCTGTTCAGCGCGATCGGGTCGCGGACCTGTTTGGCGATCTCGTCGGGGCTGTTCTCGCCGATGCCCTGCACGTCGCGCAGCCGGGCCACCGCGGCGGGCAGGTCGCGATGCGCCACGGACAGCGCGCCCTCGCGCAGCCGGCCGAGCGCGCGGGCCATGGACCGCGACAACAGCAGCGCGAACGAGACGGCCAGCAACAGCGTGACGAGCACGACGGTGGACTCGATGACCACCTGGCGGAACACCGACGTACGCAGCGCCGTGGCGCTCGCCAGCAGGCCCTCGTCGAGCCGCTGCTCGGTCCAGCGCATCAGGTCGGTGACCGCGCCGACCGCGCTGGAGACCTCGTCCGCGGTCACGATCGGGGTGCCGCCGGAGGACCTGGTGAGCTCGTTGGCCATCCGGTCGGCCAGTTGTACCGCGTCGCCGGTGACGGTCGAGTCGACCAGCGCCCGCTGCTCCGGGTTGGCCGCGAGCGAGAAGGCCACCAGGGCCTCCTGCTGCGCCGTGAGCGTGGCGAGGAACGACGAGAACTGCTCGTTGTCGAAGATGTTCCCGGTCAACGCCGCGTAGGCGACCGCCTGCTCCTCGGAGGCCTGCGCCTTCGCCTTGGAGAACGCGGCCACGGCCCGCAGCGAGTTGGCCAGCGGCGTGTCGCCGGCCACCTGCACGATCTCCTCGCGGTACGCCACCAGATCGCTCAGGATCGCGCCGTACCGCAGCATCACCTGGCCGACCGAGGCGCTCTGCCGGGTCAGGATCTCCTGCCGGATGCCGTCCAGAGTGGACAGGTGCTCGTCGATACGGCGGAGCCGCTCCGAGATTGCCGGCGGCACGCTGCCCAGAGCCTGCCGCTTCTGCACGTACCGCGCGATCACCTCGTCGGTCCGCTGCGCCTGCAGGTTGTACGCCTCCGGCCCGCGCTTCTCCTCGGACACGAACGCCGCGCCCACCATGCGCTCCCGGTGCAGCTCGTGCGTCATCCCGGACACGTCGACGGACAGCGAGGTCAGCGACAGCACCAGGTCCGCGTCGAGCGCCCGCTGTCCACTGTCGACCAACCGGAGCCCACCCAGGCCCAGGATCGTCACCACCGGTACGACGAGGATGAGGCTCAGCTTGGCGCGGATGCGGGTATCCCGCAGCCGGCGCCGCATCTTGCGCGTCACACCGCCCCGCGGGTCGCCGAATTCTGGCCGTGCCGTCGGGGTTCGCGTGCTCACGGGTTCGCCTTTCGTTCGCGGCTGCGCCGAACTCTGCTCGCGGCTGCGCGGCTCGCTCCGCGCGCAGCACTCCGGGCGGCTCGGCCGCGTCCCCCGCGGACCGACCCGCCCAGCGCGCACGTCGCGCTCACGGTATTCGCCTCCGTACCCTCAAGCCCGCGCGCGACTGCCGACGGACGCCAGTCAGCGTCCTCCGGGCGCCACACGCGGCACGGGCGGCATTTCATCACGTCGAGAGCGGTCTACGGAAGCCTCAGCGAGGTATGAAACGGTCGGGGCATGGCCAGCGAGGTGGCGGCTGCCCCCGCGAAGATCCGCTGGCGAGCCTTTGACCTGCATGATTGCGATCTCGGCCGTTCAGATGACGCGGTGCGGGCCGTCTTGCCGATGCCCACAGTGTGGACAATGCATCTCACGCCCCTTGACCATCGGCCCCGCCATTGGCAGAGTTTGCAAGGTTTGAATGGGCTCCGCCGCCTTGGAGGACCGCGTTGAAATCCCTGCGCAGCGTTGCGTTAACGTCGCTCACCGCATTGGCCGTCGTCGGCTCGACGAGCGCGTGCGATCTCGCCGTGTCCTCCGCCGACACGTCGGACATCGTCATCGCGGCCGATCTGGAGATGTCCGGCGCCGGTGCGCCGATCGGCACCGCGTACGACCGGGCGCTCCGGCTGAAGGTCGAGCAGCTCAACCTGCGCGGCGTCCTGGGCTCGCGGAAGATCCGGCTGGAAACCAAGGACAACCACTCCGACCCGACGCTGTCGCTGGCCAACATCGCGAAGTTCACCGCCACCCCGGAGGTGGCCGCCATCATCTCGGGCGCGTGCAGTAGCTGCGCGATCGGCTCGGCCAAGGTACTCAACGAGAAGCGGGTTCCCGCGATCGCGCTCGCCCCCGCCGCCGAGGTCGTGACCCCGATCGCCGACCGGCGCTACGTCTTCAAGCTGGCCCCGAACCCGGGGGACGGCGCGACTGCGATGGCCAGCGAGCTCGAGCGCGCCGGGGTGACGACCGTGGGTGTCCTGACGACGGAGGACGAGTACGGCCGCGACGGGCAGTCCGCACTGCGCCGCGAGCTGGGGAAGGCCGACGTCGACATCGTCGGGGAGGGCACCGCCAAGCCGACCGACACCGACCTGACCCAGCCGATCGCGAAGGCAATCGCGGAGAAGCCGGACGCGCTCGTCATCTGGACCTATCCCGGGCAGGCCGGTATCGCGGCGGTCACCGCGCGGCAGGCCGGGTTCACCGGCCGGTTCTTCCTCGACTCCGCCGCCGCGGGCGACCTGTTCCTCACCGGGGCCACCGCGGGGGCCACCGACCGGGCCACGCTGATTTCCACCCAGACGATGGCCATCGACGACGTCATCGCGACGACTCCGGCGAAGGCCGCGCGCCGGCAGTGGTTCCGCGACTACACCTCCCGCTACGGCGGGTACTACGGGTACGCGTCGTACGCGGCGGACGCCCTCCAGCTCCTCGTGGACGCGATCGAGACGGTCGGCGGCACCAACCGCGACCGGATGCGCGACGTCCTGGAGAACGCGCGGCTAGACGGGTTGTCCGGGCCGATCCGCATCACGCCGGACAACCACTCCGGCCTGATGCCACAGGCCCTCGCGGTGCTCGTCGCGCGGGGCGGCCGCTGGCGGCTGGTGAGCTGACCCGATCAGCGCCGAGTCAAGCCGATCAGCGCTGAGCCCGGCCTACGGTGCTGAGCTGATCTCGCGTGCCCACGGCAGCGCTACGCGCTCGACCGCCGCGACGGCGAGGAACAGCACCGCGCCCATCAGCGCCAGCAGGATGATGCCGACGAACGCCAGCGCCGTGTTGCTGGTCGCGCCGGCGCTCACGATGATGAAGCCCAGTCCGTCGCTGCTGCCGAGCAGCTCGCCGACGGCCGCGCCGGTGACCGCCAGCGTGATGGCCGACTTCAGGCCCACGAACACCTGCGGCATGGCGTACGGGAACCGCACCTTGACGAACACCCGCCAGCGCGGCGTACCGAGCGACCGCGCGTAGTCGACGAACTCGACCGGAGTCGACGTCAACCCGTACGCGGTCGAGATGACGATCTGGAAGAAGCAGAGCACGAGCGCCATCACGATCTTCGGCGTCGCGCCGAAGCCCATCCACAGGATGAACAGGGTGCCGAAGGCCAGCTTCGGCACGCTGTTCAGCCCGACGAGCAGCGGGTAGAACATCTGCTTGAGGACCCGGGAGCTGGCCAGCGTCACGCCGAGGGCCACCCCGACCACGATCGCCAGCGCGAAGCCGACGACCACCTCGGTCAGCGTCACCCAGACCTGCTTCATCAGGTACCCGGGGAGCT
>JAEHDK010000712.1 GCA_016880465.1 Micromonosporaceae bacterium | reverse complement strand
GGGCTGCGGGTCGGCCGATCCCTCCCTGTCACGCTGATGTGAGACAGCCCGTTGACCAGGGGATACTCTTCCTGGACGGTCACGAGGAGAGATCATCAGCATGACGTTGAAGCATCTTGACGGTTCGGATCCGGACGCCCGGCCCGTGCGGCGGACATTTACCGCGGAGTTCAAGGCCAGGATTCTGGCCGAGTACGAGGCGGCGCCGGATTCGGCGGCTCGTGGGGCGATCCTGCGCCGGGAACGGCTGTACGGGTCACACATTCTGGACTGGCGCAAGGCCCGCGATGCCGGAGCCGAGGCGGGCCTGACGGACCGTAGGCAATCGGCCGCGCGGGCGGCGAAAAAGGTCGAGTCGGCTGAACTTGGCCGTCTGCAGCGGGACAACGCCCGCCTGACGGCGCTGTTGTCGAAGACGCAGACCGCGTTGGAGATCATGGGAAAAGCGCACGCGCTCTTGGAACTGCTCTCCGAGAGCGCGGATACCGCGCCGATGCCGAACTCGTCCTCGTCGAGGCGCACCGGGCGCTGAGCTCCGGCTGGGGTGTCGCGGCCGGGTGCCGGTTGACCGGCCTGTCCCGCGCCACCCTGTATCGCCGCCGCAGCCCACCGGCGCCGCCGACGCCCCGCACGCCGCGCAAACCGCCACCGTCGGCCCTGTCCGAGACCGAACGTGCACAGGTCCTGGCCCTGCTCAACCGGCCGGAGTATCAGGATCTCGCACCGGCGCAGGTGTGGGCGCGGGAACTGGATGAGGGCCGCTGGTGGTGTTCGGAGTCCACGATGTACCGGATCCTGCGCGCCGCGGGTCAAACCGGGGAACGGCGGGCGCAGGCCACGCATCCGGCCCGCACCAAGCCGGAACTGGTCGCGGATGCGGCCAATCAGGTGTGGTCGTGGGACATCACCAAGCTACGCGGCCCCGTGAAAGGGGTCTGGTTCCACCTGTACACGGTGATCGACATCTACTCCAGGTATGTGGTCGGGCACCTGGTCGCCGCCGCCGAGGACGGGCAACTCGCTGAAGCGTTGATCGCTGATGCCGCCGCCCGCGAACGCGTCGACCCCGACCAGTTGACCGTGCACGCCGACCGGGGCGCGGCGATGACCTGTAAAACCGTCACCCAGCTCCTCACCGATCTGAAGATCGGCCGTAGTCACAGCCGGCCGAAAACCTCCAACGACAACCCGTACCTCGAGGCCAGCTTCAAAACGTTGAAGTACGACCCGACGTTCCCCGACCGGTTCGGATCCCTGCAACACGCCCGGCAGCACTGCGACGCGTTCTACAGCTACTACAACCACGAACACCGGCACTCCGGCATCGGCCTGCACACCCCGGCATCGGTGCATCACGGCACCGCCGAAGCAATCCGTGAGCAGCGCCAACACACCCTGGATGCCGCCTGGGCCGCCCATCCCGAGCGGTTCGGCCGCCGCCGGCCGAAGCCACCACGCCTGCCGGACCGGGCATGGATCAACAAACCCGACAACACCGCCCCGGACCAACCCGCCACCGCCACCAGACCGGCAGCAGCTCTACCAGCAAGCTAAACAAAATCAAAAAGTTGTCTCACTGGACTTGACAGGTTCCGAGCGGCGCTCAGTTACGGGCGGTGTGCAGGGTGGTGCTGAGCCGGTAGCTGCTGGTGCGGGCGCCGTCGGTGGTGCGGATGGTGATCTGGGCGTC
>JAEHDK010000711.1 GCA_016880465.1 Micromonosporaceae bacterium | reverse complement strand
TCGGCATCATCGGCAACGGCGCCGGCCTGGTGATGTCCACATTGGACGTCGTCGCGCGCGCGGGCGAGGCGTACGGCGGGGTGCGGCCGGCGAACTTCCTCGACATCGGCGGCGGCGCGAGCGCGGCGGTGATGGCCAACGGCCTGGAGATCGTGCTGTCCGATCCGGCCGTACGCAGTGTGTTCGTCAACGTCTTCGGCGGCATCACGGCCTGCCACGAGGTGGCCAACGGCATCGTGCACGCCCTTGCGCTGCTGCGGGAACGCGGCGAGGAGGTCACCAAGCCGCTCGTGGTCCGGCTGGACGGCAACAATGCCGAGGCCGGCCGCGCGATCCTCGACTCGGCGAACAACCCGCTGGTCGAGCGGGTGGACACAATGGACGGTGCGGCGCAGCGGGCCGCGGAGCTGGCGGCGAGGTACGCCGACCGGGCCACCGACGCGGAGCTGGCGGCAGGAAAGACGGGCGAGAACTGAGATGGCGATCTGGCTGACCAAGGACTCCCGGGTCATCGTGCAGGGGATGACCGGCTCGGAGGGCTCCAAGCACACCCGCCGGATGCTCCGCGCGGGTACCACCGTCGTCGGTGGCGTGAACCCGCGCAAGGCGGGGCTGGAGGTCGACTTCGACGGTACGGCCGTGCCGGTCTTCGCCTCGGTCCAGGAGGCGATGGCGGCCACCGGCGCGGACACGACCGTGGTATTCGTACCGCCGCAGTTCACCAAGGACGCGGTCGTCGAGGCGGTCGACGCGCGCATCCCGCTGGCCGTGGTGATCACGGAGGGCATCCCGGTACACGACACCGCGGCGTTCTGGGCGCACGCGGTCGCGACCGGCAACGCCACCCGGATCATCGGGCCGAACTGCCCGGGCATCGCCTCGCCCGGTGCCGCCAACGCCGGCATCATCCCGGCCGACATCACCGGGCCCGGCCGCATCGGCCTGGTCAGCAAGTCCGGCACCCTGACGTACCAGATGATGTACGAGCTGAGCGACATCGGTTTCTCGACGGCGGTCGGCATCGGTGGCGACCCGGTCATCGGCACCACGCACATCGAGGCCCTCGCGGCCTTCCAGGACGACCCGGAGACCGACGCGATCGTGATGATCGGCGAGATTGGCGGGGACGCCGAGGAGCGGGCGGCCGATTTCATAGCGGCCAACGTGACCAAGCCGGTCGTCGGCTACATCGCCGGCTTCACCGCCCCGCCGGGGAAGACGATGGGCCACGCCGGCGCCATCATCTCCGGCTCGTCGGGTACGGCGGCTGCCAAGAAGGTCGCGCTCGAGGCCGCCGGTGTCCAAGTAGGACAGACTCCGTCGGAGACCGCCCGGCTGATGCGGGCGGTGTTCGCGCGCTGAACCACGCGGCGTGGCTCGTCGCGGCGGGCGGCGAGCCCGCCGGCCGGGCTCTCCTGCTTGCCGGGTTCAACTGCCGGCTCCGGGCAGCCGGAGCGCACCGGTCAGCGACAGGACCGCCTGGGTGATCGCCGCGACGACGCTGAGCGCCAGCGCGACGTAACCGATGGTCGGCGGCCGGCCCGCCCGGCGGGCCTCCTGCAGCGACAGGAAACCGAACACGACGCCGAGCAGGGGGCAGCACACGACGCCGATCACGATGCCCAGTACGCCCCAGAGCGTGGTCCGGTCCTTGGCCGGCGGTGCCGGCCCGGTCGACGGCGGTGGATCCGACGGTGGCATCACCGGTCCTCAAGGCAGGGCCGGCGTACGCGCCGGCAGGTACCAGTCACATTAGTGATGAAACGGAACTGACGCCCGGGTAACCGGATGTCAGCGGAGTACGCGTCGTGGCGCACCACGGCTCCCACGGCGTGGAAAAGTAGGGCCCGATGGCAGCCACCCCCCCTCGCGAACCAACCGGATCGGTCACCGCCAGGCAGCGCGATCCGGAGCGGCTCCGGGTGCCGGTGCCGCGGGGTGGCAAGGGGCCGACCGGGTCGCCGGCCGCCCGCCGCGCGCCGGTGCTGGTCGCGGCCGCGGTGACCACGGCGTGGGCGGCCATCCTGTCGGCGGCACCGGTCGGGCTGGCGGTCGGGCTCACCCGCCTCGTCGACGCGCCACGCGCCTCGCTGACGGGCACCGTCCGCTACAGCCTGGCCGGCTGGCTGCTGGCGCACGGCGTACCGCTGCACACCCGACTGGGCACCCTCGCCCTCGCCCCGCTCGCGATCACCGCCCTGGCCGCGTGGCGGGTCGCCCGGGCCGGCGTACACACGACGCGGGCG
>JAEHDK010000087.1 GCA_016880465.1 Micromonosporaceae bacterium | reverse complement strand
GTGGCGCTGGGCCGTACCGGCCGCGCCACGCGGGACGTGCGCACCGTGGGGGGCGGCGGGCGGCTGCTGGACGGGCGGGCGCAGATCCGGCCGGTCGTACCCGGCCCGGGCCGCGTCGAGCTGGCCGCGCAGCGCCTCGACCGACTCGTAGAGCGTCTGTAGCTTCTCGGAGAACTGGCGGTGCTGGGCCCGGGCCGCGGTGGCGATGTCGCCCCGGACGTCCTGGCGCAGCATGTCGATCTCCTCGAGGAGGTTCTCCTCCAGCTCAGCCCGGACCGCCTCCGAGTCCCTCCGCAACGTGCTGGACAGGCCGATCAACACGACGGCGAGCACGGCGAGGACGACGGCGATCCGGAGCGACCCGTCGCCGTTGCCGAGGAGCAGTAGCAGCGCCGCGAGCGGGGCGAGCCCCACGCCGGTCCAGAAGAGCGCGGTGAGCAGCCGCCTGCCCGGCGGCCCCTCGTGCTCTTCGGACGCTGGCATGGCAATAAAGCTACCGAGAGTTCTCCGCAAGCGGAATGGGCACGTCCCGCCGCCGACGCAGCCGCTGGCCGACAGCCTCCAGGTGCTTGTACCCGAAGGCGCCGGCGAGGGTGCAGACGGTGGCAACCCGGTCGCGCGTACCATCCATCAACCCGGGTAGCGAGAACCGGACCGGGAGCAGGAAGGCACCGACGTCGACGATCCGCATCCGGCCGTGGTGCGGTATCCGGCCGGCGCGGTCAGTGCCGGAGCAGGTAGTCGATGAACGCCGCCCGCAGCAGCGGCTCGGCGGCGCCGTAGTTCTCGCCCCCCAGCTCGCGCCAGAGCGCAATGGCGTCGTCGATCGAGGCGCCGTAGGCGCCCATCGAGGCATCCAGCTCCTCCGCGTCATCGGCGTGCGGCAGATGCTGCAGGACGGACCAGAAGAACCGTACGTCGCGCCGCTCACGGGCGAGGTTGAAGGCGCGCTCGCGCAAGTCCTCTGTGGACAGAGCGTCCATCTCAGCGAACCGGTCGTCCACCATGGACTCAGCGTAGCCGCCCGGCGGGGGTGTCGTGGACCGGGTACCTAGGAGCTGCTCCGCGATCCCCACCGGTCGTCGGACCACAGGTCGGTCGTACGGCCGGCACTCGGCTGCGCCGGCAGCGACGACGACCACGAGTCCGCCCGCGGTGGCGTCCACCCGGACGAGCCCTGGGTACCGCTGCCGGTGGTCCACACGTCGTCGGAGTTCTCGTCCTCGTCGTCCCGGGCCGACCTGGGCCGGCCGATCATCTCGACGAGCCGGGTGACGATCAGGCCGACGCAGATCATCGACGCGGCCAGCGCGAAGGGGGAGATCCGCCAGTCCTCGATCTCGTCGTACCGGATGAACAGCACCAGCAGGAGTACCGCGAAGAACGTACCGAAGACGCCGCCCCGCCGCCCGAAGGCACTCGTACCCCCGATGAGCACCGCCCCGAGGGTGAGCCCGGTCAGCTCCAGGCCGAGGGTCGGCGTGAGCTGACCGCTCGGCGCGCTGGCGCCGAGCAGGATGCCACCGACGGCCGGCAGCACCATCGAGACGATCAGCGAGGTGGCGGTCAACCCGGCCGCGACGCCGCCGCGCCGGCGAGCCGGGTCGGCGATCGGGCGGAACCGGCCGACCGCCCGCCGTACCGACTTGATGGAACCGATCAGGCCGCCCAGGATCGCCAGCGCCGCAAACCCGGCCGCCAGGTAGTAGGCGTGCCGCAGTGGGTTGTACCCGCCGCTGGTCACGGGGACCGTCGCGGAGTGCTTCTGCAGCCAGACGATCGCCACGAACGACGCGGCCAGGCTGGCCGCCCAGCCGGGTACGTGGAACCCGACGACCAGGACCGCGAGCCCGACGCCGAGGACGAACGCGGCAAGGGCCGCCACGCCGGTCGTCGCCACCACGCCCTTGTCGCTCTGCTCCGCGAAGAACACCGCGGCGGCCATCGCGACCGGGCCGACCGCAAGGTTCGGCGCCGCGGTCCGCAGGCTGAGCCCGATGCCGAGGGCGATCAGGCCGAGCGCGGCGACGCTCACCAGCAGACCGCGCAGCGCGTCACCGCGCAGTGCGGCGGAGTCGGCGCGCCAGACCAGGAAGCCGAGGGCGCCGACCGCCAACAGCAGGACCAGCTCCCACCCGGCGTGCACGCCGAGCCGGTCACGACCCGGCTCACCGTGGTCCGGGTCGTCGAACACGTCGTCGAGCGAGGCCGTGGTCGAGCCGGCGCGGCGGCCGGGTCCCATCGTGGTCCCCTCGGCGTCGGTGGGGTAGTCGCTCATCGGGAAACCCCCCGCCTGCGAGTCACTCCTAAAGCCTTCACTGAACAACGGCGAGCCACCGGTACCGTCGGTCCGTCCAAAGGTCGGCTCGTCGTACGCCATCGCGCGCGCCTCCCCTGGTGCGTGGCTTGCGAAGCCGCGTGAGGCGGCCGGTGCTCCGGTCGCACCGTACCCGCGATGGCCCGTGGAGAACACCCCTCGGGCATGACCGATGTGCGACTAACTGACCTGATCACGGTGTACCTCGTCTGATTCGTCCGGCTTCTTGGGTACCCGGGACGCCCACTCCAGCCACAGTGCGGCCGCCACCAGCGCCGCCGCCGCAACGAGGCCGCCGATCGCGGCGGGTAGGTCGTCCGCCGCGTGCGCCAGCCGCTGCCGCTCGATCAGCAGCCAGCCGGTCATGCCGGCGTACAGTCCGGCAAAGATCGCGCCGGCCAGCGAGGATGCCTTCGCGAGGACCACGAGCCGGGCTACCAGCAGGGGGTCCACCGGCGGCCGGCCGGGCTTGCGGTCGATCCGCGCCTTGGTGGTCTGTGCGGCCACCGCCTCGCACACCGCGAGCGCAGCCACGGTGATGGCCGGCAGCCACGGTAGCTGCGGGATGTTGCCGTAGAAGTGGCTGATTCCGAGCCACGCGACGGCGGCGCCCGCGAGCACGGCAACGACCAACGTGGCGGGCTTGGTCGGGCCCATCGTCGGCTGCGGCTCGCTCATCCGGCCGACTCTAACGTGAGTTCGGGACGCGCATGGGCGCCGGCCAGTTCCGCCGCGAACGCGGGCTGCCGCAGCAGCTCGCTGACCCGACCGTGGCCCGGTAGCTCGGCGTACGGCTCGACGTCCAGCCACGGGCGCAGGACGAAGGCGCGCTCGTGTGCGCGCGGGTGCGGCAGGGTCAGCTCGGGTTCGTCGCTGAGCACCGGTGTGCCGTCGGCGGCCCACACGGCGATCACGTCGACATCGAGCGTGCGCGGTCCGAACCGCCGGTCCGGGTCCCGTTCCCGGCCGGCGGCCTGCTCCGCGGCCCGCGCCCGGGCCAGCCAGTCACCCGGCCCCGCCCGGTCGTCGTGCACGATCACCACCGCGTTGAGGTACGCCGGCTGGGCGGAATCGCCCCACGGTGGTGTCTCGTACACGCCGGAAGTCGCGACCACCCACGCGGCGAGCTGCTCGACCGCGGCGCGCAGGTACGCCGCCCGGTCGCCGAGGTTGCTGCCGAGCGACAGCACGGCCCGACTCACCGCGGGCGCTCCCGGCGTACGGTGACCGCCACGTCGGTGAACTCCAGCGCGATCGGCGCCTGTGGCTTGTGCACGGTCACGGTCGCCGCGTGCACGAGCCGGTCGGCGAGGCACTCGTCGGCCAGCCGCTGGGCCAGCGTCTCGATGAGGTTGACCGGCTCGCCGCCGACCACCGCGGCCAGCCGCTCAGCCAGCTCGCCGTAGTGCACCGTGTCCGGTACGGCGTCCGACCGCGCGGCCGGCGCGAGATCCAGCTCCAGCTCGACGTCCACGACGAAGTCCTGTCCCTGGCTGCGCTCGAACTCGTACACCCCGTGGTGGCCCCGTACCCGCAGCCCGGTCAGCGCGATGCGGTCGGTCATCGAGCCCGCTCCAACCGGGGTGCGCCGCTCGCCCGCCAGACCGCGAGCGCGTCGACGGTGCCACGTACGTCGTGGACCCGCACCCCCCAGGCACCGGCGGCGGCGGCCAGCACCGAGGTCGCGATCGTCGCGGCTTCGCGCTCGGCCACCGGTCTCGGTTCGCCGCGCGGGTCGGCGAGCAGCTTGCCGAGGTACGACTTGCGACTGGTCGCGACGAGCACCGGGTACCCGACCGCGAGGATCTGGTCCAGGTGCCTGGTGAGCTGCCAGTTGTGCTCGGCCGTCTTGGCGAAGCCCAGGCCCGGGTCGAGGATCAACAAACCCGGCGGCACGCCGGCGGCGAGCGCTTCGTCCACCCGGTCGCGCAGTTCGGCACAGACCTCCTGGACCACGTCGGTGTACGAGGCCAGATCGGCCATCCGCGCCGCAGGCCCGCGCCAGTGCATGAGGACCCACGGTGCCCCGGAGCCGGCCACGACGCGGGCCATCGCCGGATCGGCGAGCCCGCCGGACACGTCGTTGACCATCCGCGCGCCCGCGTCCAGCGCAGCCGCTGCCACGGCCGCCCGGGTCGTGTCGATGCTCATGGGTACGCCGGCCGCCGCCAGCTCCCGGATCACGGGTAGGACCCGCGCCAGCTCGGTGTCGGCGGCCACCCGCTCGGCGCCCGGCCGGGTCGACTCGCCGCCCACGTCGACGAGGTCGGCGCCGTCGGCCCGCATCCGTACGGCGTGGGCGACGGCCGCGTCCAGATCGGCGTACCGGCCGCCGTCGGAGAAGCTGTCCGGCGTCACGTTGAGTACGCCCATGACGACCGGGTGATCTGCGCGTAGCAGCTCCGTCACGCCCTCACCGTACCGGTGCGGGACGGACCGGCTGTCCGTCGGCGCGCGCCGCACCAGTGTCACCTGCGCCGCAGCGGACAGGTCTGCCCTGAGCACGCGAGTTGTTCGAATCGGGCCCACACCGTACGCTCGGCAATACTCTTCGCAGTTGCCATTCAATACGGCGCGGGGATCGTTTCCACCACGTCGGTTACTGAGAGTCCGTGCTGCGGTCGCCCACCCGGAGCGGCGGACTCGGGGAGGTCGGATGATTGTCGTAGCGCAGATGCTCGCGGTGGGCGGCCAGACCGCATGGAGCAGTCTCGCGCACGCCGCGGACCTGTTCGCCCCCGGCGCGGCACACTGGTTGCCGTTGGCTCCCACCCCCGAGCCGGCGCCGGCGGGGACCATCAACACCGAGGGCGTCGTCTCGTTCTTCGCCAGCAAGATCGCGCCAATCCTGCTCGCCGTCCTCGGCGTGATCTTCATTGGCCGGGCCAGCAAGGGCGAGATCTCGAAGGTGCTCACCAGCTCCGCGATCGCGATCGTCGGCCTGGCCTTCATCGCGGGCGCGGCCACGCTCTTCCTCGTCGGCGACAACCTCATCCAGCTGATCTTCAAATAGGCGGACCGAGGACACCCCACCGACGAAGTAGGCGACGATGCGGCTGCGTACCGACGACGACATCTACCGGGCCCGCCTGGTGTATCTCGGCCCGCCGGGGTACACGCTGCCGATCCACCTGCCGTACGCGCAGTACGGGCTGTTCATGCTGCTCGTACCGGCGTTCATGGCCATCCACTACCTGTTCACGTTCCACATCGACATCTTCCCGGCCTGGGAGATCGCCTTGGCCATGGTCAGCACCTCGTACATCTTCCGCCACGTCGACCCGGACAGGCCGGCGCGCATGGTCATCCGTACCGCGCTGACCGACTGGCGGCGCAGCCGCGAGCCACACGAGGAGCGCCGCGAGCCGAAGCTCGTGGCCCGCCGCGTGCGGGTCAGGGAGGACCTCGCATGACCGAGCGGAGCCCGGCGCCGAAGGCGGTCGAGCTCGACTACGACGACGTCGAGATCACCGAGATCGACGCCGGGCACGGCGCGGTCGCGGTGTTCCAGGCGCCCCGGCCGGTCCGCGCGAGCCAGCCGGCCGACGGCGCTCCCCCTCGGCCGGACATCGACTCGCCGTTCCTCGACCTGTTCGACGAGGACGTCGAGGTCGGCGCCGACACCGGCCGGCTCGCCGCGGCGCGGCCCACCGCACTGCCCGCGGCCCCGCGGCCCACCGCACTGCCCGCGGCCCCGCGGCCCACCGCACTG
>JAEHDK010000710.1 GCA_016880465.1 Micromonosporaceae bacterium | reverse complement strand
TTCGCTTCGTCTCTCTGGAATTCCTTGCGGTTCTGCAGGGACTGATTTGGCCACACGCCTCGCGAAAGCATCCGCGCGCTCAATACGCTTTTCGGTCGCGCGAACGCTTTCGAGATCCTCGTCTAGCTTCCGTTGGTCGTCGCCACCAAGTCGCTTATGAAACTGCTTCGCAGCTGCGCCCCGGCCGGCAGCGGTCCGGGCGGAGTGATGTCCCGCCAGGTCGCGCCGTCCCGGCTCGCGCACAGCCGGCTGCCCGCCGCGGCCACCGCCGTCGTGCCGGCCGCGGTCTCGGCCGTGGTGAGCGCGCTGACCTCCGTACCGCACACGACGCCTGCCTGGTCGAGGCTCTGCCGGTCGGCCGCGAGCAGCCAGGCGTGGTCGCTCCCCGCGAAGAGCAGACCACTTCGGGGGTACGGCGTGACGCGCGCGATCGTGCCCGGCCGGCTCGACGTGACTGTGGTGCGCCGCCAGTGCAGACCATCCGCCGATGCCCAGGCCGCCGGGTCGGGCGAGATCGCCGAGCCGGCCGAGCCGACGAGCACCCAGCCGTCCGGGCCGGCGGCCGCGTCGGACGCCGTCGTGTAGTTGGTGGTCGTCGACCGCAGCGCGGGGTCGTCGTCGACGAGCTGGAACGCCGTGCCGTTGGCGGAGAACCAGACGGCCGCGCCGCGCTGGCCGGTGGTCGGGCTGACCCGGTGCCCGACGATCAGCCAGCCGGCCGGCCCGGAGACCACCCGGTCGACGCTGCCCGCGTTCTGGCCGCCGTAGAGGTCGAACGGCGCCTGCACCTCGGTCCAGCCGCCGTCCGGCTGGCTGCGCCAGCTGCTGACCCGCGGGTTGCCGTGTATGCCGCCGGTGGCACTGCCGAGCGCGACGACGTTGCCGTCGCGGCAGGCGAGGGACAGGAACGAGCCCTGGTGGCCGTACGGCGTCGTGGCGCGCAGGACGATCGGCACCCACGCCACGCCGTCGGTGCTCGCCCAGGCAGCCGGAGTGGTTGGAGGGGCCGGAGTGGTTGGGGCCGGCGCGGCGGTCGGGGCGCGTTCCGCCGCTACAGCGCCGGCGGCGTACCAGCGTCCCGCGCAGTGCCCGAGCTCGGCGACCGTGGGTGTGGCGCCGGGCAGGGTGACCGGGCGCCAGGACACGGGCAGCGGCGGCGGCATCCGGTCCGGGCCTTCGGTGCAGCCCGCGAGGCCGGCCACGCTCGCGCCGGAGATCGCGAGCGCGAGTCCCAGAGCCGCCGGCCGGCGGTTCACCCCGTCTCCGCCCGTACCCAGGCGAGGTACGCCGGGTTGCCGTCGACGATCGGCGTACACACGATCTCCGGCAGGTCGTACGAGTGCCGCGCCAACAGGTGCGCGGCGAGCTCGGCGTACGTCTCCACGGTGGACTTGAAGAGCACCAGCCACTCCTGGCCGCCAGCGATCGCGCCCTGCCACCGGTACGTGCTGTTGACCGGTCCGACCACCTGTGCGCAGGCCGCGAGCCGGGCCTCGACCGCGGACCGGGCGAGCGCGTCGGCCGCCTCCCGCGAGTCGGTCGCGGTGGTCACCTGGCAGCACCCGGTCGCTCCGGCCCCGGCCAGCTCAGCGGCGGCCAGCTCAGCGGCGGCCAGCTCAGCGGCGGCCAGCTCAGCGGTCATCGGCTCGCTCGCCTCCGGCCTGCCGTCCGGTCGCGGCTGCGGGGCTCGCGAGCTCTGTTCTCGCGCTCCCCGCGGGCACCCACTTCACGTCGCCGCCCGGATTCGCCACTCGGGCCAGGATGAACAGCAGATCGGACAGCCGATTGAGATACTTCGCGGCGAGCGGGTTGGTGCGGTCGGGGTCGACCTCGATCAGCCGCCAGGCGGACCGCTCCGCGCGCCGGGCCACGGTCCGGGCCACGTGGAGCAGGGCCGCACCCGCGGTACCCCCTGGCAGGACGAAGGAGTCCAGCTTGGACAGTCGCGCGTTGAACTCGTCGCACCAGCCTTCCAGGCGGCCGACGTACTCCTCGGTCACCCGCAGCGGGGGGTACTTCGGATGCTCGACGACCGGGGTACTCAGATCGGCACCGACGTCAAACATGTCGTTCTGCACTAATACAAGAATAGAACGGATTTTTTCGGGCAGATCGCCGAGAGCGAGCGCCACCCCGATCGCGGTGTTGCCCTCATCCACGTCGGCGTACGCGGTGATTCTGGGGTCCGTTTTGGGTATCCGGTCCCCGTTGCCGAGCGCGGTCGTGCCGGCGTCGCCAGTTTTTGTGTAGATGCGGGTGAGGTGGACGGCCATGGGCACGAGCCTACGGGTGGAGCACGCGCCGCCGGCGGCACCGTGGGCCGTCAACGGCCCTACCATGGCCGACGTGGATCTGATCCGGGTCGTCGGTGGCGCGCGACTGGCCGGCGAGGTCACCGTCGTGGGCGCCAAGAACTCCGCGCTCAAGCTGATGGCGGCGGCGCTGCTGGCGCCGGGGCGTACGGTGCTGACGAACGTACCGCGGATCACCGATATCGCCATCATGGGCGAGGTCCTGCGCCGGCTGGGCTGCGCGGTGAGTTTCGAGAACCACGAGGTACGGATCGACGCGCCGGCGGAGCCCGGTACGGAGGCCGACTACGACCTCGTCCGGCGGCTGCGCGCCTCTATCTGTGTCCTCGGGCCGCTGCTGGCCCGGCGCGGGTACGTCCGCGTGGCGCACCCCGGCGGCGACGCGATCGGCTCGCGTGGGCTGGACATGCACGTCAACGGGTTGGCCCGGATGGGTGCTGAGATCTCCGGCGAGCACGGGTACGTGATCGCGTCGGCGCCCGCCGGGTTGCACGGGGCGACCGTCTGGCTGGACTTCCCGAGCGTCGGCGCGACCGAGAACCTGCTCATGGCCGCGGTCCTCGCCAAGGGGGTCACCGAGATCGACAACGCCGCTCGCGAGCCGGAGATCGTCGACATCTGT
>JAEHDK010000709.1 GCA_016880465.1 Micromonosporaceae bacterium | reverse complement strand
CCCGTACGCCGACACCGGGGCGCTGGCCGCCGTCCGGCACCGGCTGTGGGCCGCGCGGCCGGCCGGCAGCACCCCGCCGTACGTCTTCGCGGGGCACGCCGAGCAGCGGCTGAGCCTCGCCGGGCTCGTGCCGCGCCGGGACCCGCACCCGAGTGTCCGGTTGGGCCGGACGATCGACGTACCGCTGTCCCCGACCGCGTTCCCGCTGGACGCGACGCCCGGGCGGCACCTTGCCGTGCTCGGCCCGAGCAGCACCGGCCTGGACCTGCTGGATGCGGCCGCCCGGAGCATCGCCGCGCAGCACGAGCCCGGTAGCGCGCGATTCGTCCTGGCCGGGCTGACCCCGGATGTCCGGCGGACGGTGCGCGAGCTGGCCGACGGGCTCGGCGGGACGGGCCACCCGGCATCCACTGTGGACGTATCGGGGCTGCCGGCCGCGCTCGACGAGCTGACCCGGGACGGGCCGCCGACCTACCTGCTGATCTTCGCCGCCGACGCGGCCCGGCTGCCCGAGCAGTCGCTGCGGGCGGCGCTGCGCGGGGCGCCGGCGCACGGGCACCACATCGTCGGATGGTGGCGCGGGTTGCGCCGGTTCGGCGAGGACGTCGGTCCCGCCGCCCGCGAGGAGGTCACCGGCCTGGCGTTCCTCAACGTGCCCGGCGCCGACGTCGCGCTGGTGGTCGGCCGGCCGGTCGACTGGCAGCCCCGGCCCAACCGGGCGTTGCTCTACGACCGGCACGCCGACCTGGCCACCGTGTTCGTGCCGTTCGTCCGGGCCGGTCGGCCATGACCGCCTGGGCGGAGTACCTGGCGGCGGCGCAGGAGCTCGACGGGGTTCGGCGGGCCGCCGCCGCGGCGATGGCCGAACAGCAGGCGATGCTCCGGACGGCACGCGACGAGTTGGGCGCGGTACGCCGGCGGCTCGCGCTCCAGCACGGCCGGTTCGTCGACGTGGGCACTCGCCACGGGGTCCGGTCGCCCGCGCTCGCGCCGACCGAACCCGACCTGGCCGGGGGGCTCGGCGGCAGCGAGCCGGCCGCCGTCCTGGCCGCCCTGCACCACGCCCTGTCCACACTGGACAGTGCAGACGCGGAGCTGACCGCCGCCGACCGGCCGGGGGGGTACGGCCGGCTCGCCGACCGACCGCCCGCGGTACGCAACCTCGCCGTGTACGGCGCATTCGCGCTCATCGTCCTCGTCCTGCAGGTCGCCCTGTTCGTCGTCGCGTCGGAGCAGTGGCTACCGGCGCTGGCCCCGGTCTGCGGATTGGGGCTGCCGCTGCTGGCGTTCACGCTCGGCTGGCTGACCGTCGGGCTCGTCTACCCGCCGGCCGACAACGCCAGGGTGGACCGCACCCCGCTCGTCGGCGCGCTGGTCTGTCTCATCGCGCCGGTGCTCCTCACCTGCGTTGGCGTCGGCGCCTTCGCGCTGATGCACTGACGGAGGCCCGCGCATGCCCTCGGTGGAAGAGATCAAGGTCTATCTCGCCGCTACGGTCGCGGAGACCGAGCGCACGGCGACCGCCATGCGGGGCATCGCCGACCGCCTGGACGAGGCGCTCGCGCGGCTTCGGCTGACCGCGACCGGCACCGCCCACCCGGCGCTCGCCGAGGCGGTCAACCGCCTGGAGCAGGCGAAGGTACGCCTGGACGAGGCCCTCCTGCTCGCCCATGGGGCGGTCGAGTCGGCGAACACGTACCGCGCGACGATCTAGCCGCGCGCTCCGAACGCCAGCCGGCCCCGGATCGTCGCGCGGTACGCGGTTGACGTGCACAAGCCCGCCCTGGTCGACCGGCCCGGGCCGGTGCACCGGGACGCCGGCGACCTCGTCGCGGCAGGCATACCAGATCCGCCGGCCGGTAGTCGCGGCGTGCGCGCTGCCGATCAGCCACAGAGCCGCCCAGCCGCCCGCACGGAACGCGCCTCCCACCGGGCCGAGCTGGCCGGCGACGAGGATCGCTGCGGTGAGCGCCAGGTACCCGTACCCCCAGGCTCGCACCCGCGTGCTGCGCAGCCGGCGGCCCGCGTACCAGAACAGCAGCCAGGTCGCGAAGCCGGCCGTGCCGCCGGCGCACCCGAACCACGTCCACATCGCGCTGGCCAGCGTCTGCTCCCGGTGGCACAGATCGAGGAACGCGGACACCTCCCGCCGTGCCCGCGCGAGCGGCGCGCTCATCCGACCATGATGGGGTCGAACCGGTTACCGCCCGGCGCGAACCACAGGTCGTCGATGACCCGCACCTCGGCGGCACCGAACTCCACCGACTGCACCAAGCCACGGAAGGTCAGCTTGAGCATCTCGAACAGCGCGGTGATCTCGTGCCACACCCTGAGGACCCCGCTGACCAGCTCGGTGATCTCCGTCCAGACCTTGCCGAGGCCCAACACGCTGCCGATGAGCTTCAGGATCCGCAGCGCCTTCTCGATGATCCAGAACTTGACGAAGTCGAGCGCGAGAACGACCGCGTGCAGGGTGTTCTCGGCCTGCTGGGCCATCCACTCGAAGGCCTCCCTGTGCATCTCCAGCAGGTGCTGGAGCGCGTCGATCGCCGGCAGCCAGCGGTCGCGGATCGTGTACGCGAACTGGGCGGCCGCGGCCGAGTCCCAGCCGGCGGAGAGCGAGTCCATGCCGTACGCGAGGTTGGCCCGGAGCACCTGGACCCCGTCCCGGCTGGCGAGCGACGCGTAGCCGTCGGCGTTCTCGCGGAGGGTGTCCCAGTCGCCGATCAGCGGCGGCAGCACGTCCTCGGAGAGGGTGAAGGCAGCGAACTTGCTCAGCCAGTGGTCGATGACGCCCAGATGCTCACGGGTCTCCGCGATGGTCTTGGCCATCTCGTCGCGCTCGGCCGGCGGCGTGAGGTGCGGGACGAACGGATCCCGGAAGTCGCCGGCGTGCCGATCGTCGTCACTGTCCACATAGCCCTGTGGCGGGTGGTCGCGGGGACCCGTCAGCCAGATCCGCTCGGCGGCGGCCTCGTCACCGGCCCGGTAGTCGGTCGCGGCCGCCCGCAGGTTGGTGGCGACCTGGAACAGGTTGCGCTCGCCCGAGGCGAACAGTCCGGCGGTCGAGTCGCAGGCGAGGTCGACGGCCGGCTTGGCCAGCGCGAGCAGGCCGGTCATCCCGTCGGTGTGCGCGCAGTGGGCGCGACAGTACGCCCGGAACGGATCGATGAACAGCTCCGCGTTGCGCTCGAGCTGAACGGCGTAGGCGTCGAGCTGAGCCGGGTCCACCGTGATGCTCACGACCGTCCCTCCCCCTCGGTCATCGCCTGCTCGGCGAGGCGGACCGCCTCGTCCGGGTCGAGCCCGTCGTGCCGCACGAGATCGCTGGCACGCTCGAACAGCGCGGGCAGCGGCGCGAGCGGCGCCGCCCAGAGCCGGCGCACGGCATCCACCTCGGTG
>JAEHDK010000708.1 GCA_016880465.1 Micromonosporaceae bacterium | reverse complement strand
CGCGCAGGCCGCTGCGGTCGCGGCCGCCGTGGCCGACGTCTGGCACGGGTGAGGCCGGGATCAGCCCGCCGGCTGGTCGCCCGGCTTGGTGTGCTCGGCGAGGAAGCGCTCCAGCTCGGCACCGAGCTCGTCCGCGGTGGGCAACGGGCCCGTACCGCCGGACGGCCGGCCGGCCTCCTGCCGGCTGCGCACGAAGGTGTCGTACTGCTCCTCCAGCGCGTGTACCAGCGAGCCGGCCTCGGCCGACTCGGCGATCTGCGTGTCGATGTCAGCCCGGATGGCCTCGGCGGCCCGGCGCAGCCGGTCGGTCGGTAGCAGCAGCCCGGTCGCCCGCGACACCGCGGACAGCAGGGTCTCGGCCGCGGACGGGTACTCGGCCTGGGCGAGGTAGTGCGGTACGTGCACGGCGAACCCGGACGCGTCGTGCCGGTGCTGCCCGAGCCGGAACTCCAGCAGGTTGCCCGCCCCGCCGGGCACCTGGACCCGGTGCAGCCACGGCTCGTAGCCGGCGATCAGCTCGGGCCGGGTGGCATGTGCGGTGATGCCGACCGGGCGGGTGTGCGGGACCGCCATGGGGATCGCGGTCAGGCCGACGGTCAACCGGACGCCGAGCCGGTCGACCAGCGCGAGCATGGCCGCGGTGAACCGTTCCCACTGCAGGTCGGGCTCCGGCCCGGCGAGCAGGAGGAACGGTACGGCGGCGTCGTCCCGCAGCAGGTGCAGCGCGAGCGTCGGCTCGTCGTACGTCTCCCAGTGGTCTTCGACGAAGATCATCGGCGGGCGGCGCGACCGGTAGTCGAGCAGCTGGTCGATGTCGAAGACGGCCGCCGGTCGGGCATCGAGCATGGTCAGCAGGTGCTCGCGGGCGAGCCGAGTGGCGTTGCCGGCGTCGACGAACCCGGTCAGCGCCTGGATCAACACCGGCCTGCCGAGGTCAGGCAGGTCGTCGGCGAGGGTGAACAGCTCGCTCGGATCGAGCACGGTCGGGTCCTCCGGAAGGCGCGAGTTCAGCGGATCTTCATGATCGATGGTACGGGATCGCCGTGGCAGGCCGGGCACCGTCGCGCCGCACGACCGCCATCGGGGGCCGCGACGTGGTGTTGTCCCTGACGCTACGCCTGGCCGGCCCTACCGGTCCCGCCCGGCCGGTCCCGCTCCGCTGCCCGACGGAGTTCCAGTTCATGATCGCGCGCGGGAGGGTGTGTGGCGGTGGTTGACTGGGCTCTGCCGGGGCTGGAAGGGTGGTCGGGTTCGCGGATATCCGTCTCTTGCGAGGTCTTGCCCCGATGGCGCGCCGACCGGCGGTCCCCGTCCTCTCGTCGTCTTCGCAGCGCAGCGCCGTGCTGGTCGGCGTACTCCGCTACGCCGTCGCTCACGCGCACAGCGCCGGAGCCGCCGGCCGCGCCAAAGCCGCCGACCGGCGGCAAGCCGGGTGCGGGCAACACCGGCGTGCCCGCCGGCGTCCCGTTGCGCGTGGTCACCGGCGACCAGGTGTTCAACACCGCCGGCCAGGTGATCAGCGGCCTCGACATCCACGGTTACGTACGGATCCGCGCCAAGAACGTGACCCTGCGCAACTCGATCGTGCGCGGCGGCGCGGTCAAGTGCAACGCGGCAGTGATCTTCGTGGAGTCGACCGGCAGCGCCCGCATCGAGGATACCGACATCGTTCCGACCAACCCGAACGCCTGCCTGGACGGCGTGTGGGCGGCCAACTCCAGGCTGCTGCGCATGGACATCCGCAACGTCGTCGACGGCGTCAAGGCGTTCGACAACATGGTGGTGCAGGACTCGTACATCCACGACCTGAGCTGGTTCGCCAGCGACCCCAACCAGGGCGGCGGGTCGACACACAACGATGCCGTCCAGACGTACGAGGGCAACCACAACGTCCTGCTGCGGCACAACACGATGCTGGCCGGCGCCAACGGCAAAGCACCGACCTGCACATCGAGTACAACTGGATCGACGGCGGCGGCTGCATGCTCAACTTCTCGCACAACGGCGGGCCGACGCCGATGACCGGGATCTACGTGGTGGGCAACCGGTTCGGCCGGGGATCGAAGTTCCAGTGCCCGATCCTCATCTCCACCCAGACCGTACTGAGCCAGAACTCAGGCAACGTCTGGGACGACACCGGGGCTCCCATCCCCAAGCCACAACAGCACGACTGACCGTATTTCCGGCGGTACGGGCACCGGCCGGCGGGTATTCCGGTCCACGTAGACGTGCACGAAGTGGCCCAGACCGGCGGGTTCCTCGTCGTCGGCGCGGAACAGCGCGATCTCGTACGCCACGCTGGACGTGCCCAACCGGAGCAGCCGGAGCCCGGCGGTGACCGGGTCGGGGAAGCTCAGCGGGGCGAGGAACCGGCACCCCGTCTCCGCCACGACGCCGATCGCGGGCAGCGTACGGATGTCGGTGCCGGCGGCCTCGATCAGCCAGCCGTTCACCGCGGTGTCGAAGTACGCGTAGTAGACCACGTTGTTCACGTGCCCGTAGACGTCGTTGTCGGCCCACCGGGTGGTGATGTGCCGTAGAACCGGAAAGTCGCCGCGCCGGGTGGTGACCGCTGCCATGCCGGTGACAGTATCGAGCCCGTGAAGACGCGCGCCGCGGTGCTCACCCGGGTCGGCGCGGACCGCCCGTACGGCGCGTCCCGCCCGCTGACCGTTGCCGAGCTGGACCTCGACCCGCCGGGGCAGGGCGAGTTGCTGGTCCGGGTGGCCGCGGCCGGGGTTTGCCACTCCGATCTGTCCGTTGTGGATGGTAACCGGATCCGGCCGGTGCCGATGGCGCTCGGCCACGAGGCCGCCGGTACGGTCGTCGAGGTGGGCCCGGCGGTCGCCGGCATCCGGCCGGGGCAGCACGTGGTGCTGGTGTTCGTACCGTCCTGCGGCACGTGTGTCCACTGTGGATCGGGAGCGCCCGCACTGTGTACCCGGGGTGCCGCGGCCAACGGCGCCGGTACGCTGCTGTCCGGCGCGCGGCGGCTGCGCTGGGACGGCGCGCAGGTCCACCACCATCTCGGCGTGTCCGCGTTCAGCGAGCACGTGGTCGTCGACCGGGCCTCCGCCGTCGTCATCGACGACGACGTGCCGTGGCCCGTGGCCGCGCTGTTCGGCTGCGCCCTGCTGACCGGCGTCGGCGCGGTCCAGCGCACGGTCACCGTCCGGCCCGGCGACGCGGTGGCCGTCTTCGGGCTCGGCGGCGTCGGCCTGTCCGCCGTCATGGGCGCCGCGCTGGCCGGCGCGTACCCCCTCGTGGGGGTCGATCCGGTGCCGGCGAAGCGGGAGCTGGCCCGGCAGCTCGGCGCGACGCACGTCCTCGACCCCGCGGACGAGTGGCCGGTGGCCCCGGTCGACTACGCCATCGAGGCGGTCGGCAGCCCCGCCGTGCTCGCGGCCGCATACGCGGCCACCGCTCGGGGCGGCACCACGGTCGCGGTCGGCCTGCCGCACCCCTCGGCCGAGCTGCGGCTACCCGCGCTGTCGCTGGTGGCCGAGGCGCGCCGGCTGGTCGGGTCGTACCTGGGCTCAGCGGCGCCGCACCGGGACGTGCCGCGGCTCGTCGCGTTGTGGCGGGCCGGCCGGCTGCCGGTGCAGGCCCTGCATACCGCGACGTTGCCGCTCGACGCGGTCAACGAGGCCATGGACGCGCTCGCGGACGGCACTGCTGTCCGGCAGGTCATCCAGCCATAGACTGGCGGCGTGGCTTTCGACGTGAGCACGGTCCGGGCGGCCTACCCCGCCCTCGCGGACGGGTACGCCTATCTGGACGGCGCGGCCGGCACCCAGCTACCGGCGAGCGTGATCGACGCGATCGCCGGTGCCTACCGGTCCGGCCTGGGCAACGTGGGCGGCGCGTTCCCGGCCAGCCGCCGGTCCGGCGAGATCGTCGCCGGCTGCCGCCAGGCGGTCGCGGATCTCGTCGGCGGTGACCCGGCCGGGGTGATCCTCGGGCCGAACATGACCACGCTCACCTACCGGCTGGCCTACGCGCTGGCGAATGGCTGGTCCCCGGCGGACGAGATCGTGCTGTCCCGGCTCGACCACGACGCGAACGTGCGGCCGTGGGTGCAGGCCGCGGCGCGGGCCGGCGCGACCGTCCGCTGGGCCGACCCCGACCTGGTGACGGGCGAGCTGCCGACCGACCAGTACGGCGCGCTCGTCACGCAGCGCACCCGGCTGGTAGCGGTCACCGCCGCCAGCAACGTCCTCGGTACCCGGCCAGACGTGGCCACGATCGCGGACCGGGCGCACCGGGTGGGCGCACTGTGCTTTGTGGACGGTGTACACGCCACGGCGCACGGGCCGGTCGACATGGTCCGGCTCGGTGCCGACTTCTACGCGACCAGCGCGTACAAGTGGAGCGGACCGCACATCGGCGCGGTGGTCGGGCGGCCCGAGGTGCTGGCCGGGCTGCGGCCCGACAAGCTCGCCTCGTCGCCGGACGAGGTGCCGGACCGGTTCGAGGCGGGCACCGCCGCGCTCGCCGACCTGGCCGGGGTGACCGCCGCGGTCGAGCACCTGGCCGCGCTGGACCCGGCCGCCACCGGCACCCGCCGCGAGCGGCTGCTCGCCTCGCTCGCCGCCGCCGAGGCGTACGAGCAGCAGCTGTTCGGCGTGCTGGTCGGCGGGCTGGCGGCGATGCCGCACGTCACGACGTACGGCAAGCCGGCCCGGCGTACCGCCACGGCCTACTTCACCGTCGCCGGGCACACCCCGCGGGCGGTCGCCGAGCACCTGGCGCGGCACGGCGTGAACGTGTGGAACGGCCACAACTACGCCTGGGAGCTGACCGGTGCGCTGGGCATCCGGGACCGCGGTGGCGCGGTACGGGCCGGCCTCGTGCACTACAACGACCGCTCGGACGTCGACCGGCTGCTCGCCGGCGTCGCGGAGCTTTCTTGATGCCCTCGACGCTCGCCCGGATGCGCGCCACCTGCCTCGCGTTTCCCGAGGTGACCGAGCGGGTCAGCCACGGCGCGCCGACGCCGCCCCGGCCGGTGAGATGGCGATGCCGGTCTCCTCGCCCGTCATGGTGCGAGAGGTAGGAGCGAAACAGCAGGATGCGCCCCTCGCCGTCGAGCAGGATCACCCGCGCGGAGTGGCGTTCGTAGCTCGGCTCGGACATCCACGCAGGCTCGGACACCCGGGCAGGCTAACCCGGGACAGCCGGTGCCGGGGGTGCATTTATCGCCGCGTCAGAGCACCGGACCCTGGCGGCGCAGCTCGTCGACCCCGCCCATCGCCCTACGCAGTTCGCCGAGCCACTGATCGGCATGGTCGCCGACCAGCCGGACGCACCAGGCGAGCGCCTCCGAGCGGGACCGCGCCACGCCGGCGTCGACGAGCGTGTCGAGCACGCGCCGCTCGGGCTGCCGCAGCCGGGTCATCACCGGTGCGGACAGCGTGGTGAACAGCTCGGTGGTGCCGCCGCAGACCGCGCCCCAGGCGACCTTCCGGCGGTACCGGTGCTCGGTCTGCCGGGCCAGCTGGATGCGCCGGTCGCGGGTGGACTCGCGGAAGCTCGCGATGCGCCCCTGCTCGGCCGCCGCCCGGTCGGCGTCGGTGGCGCCGTCGGCGTGTGCCGGTGCCGCGAGCCCGCCAATGATCATGATTTCGTCCCGGTCGACGACCACGTCCGGGCGGCCGGTGAACCAGTCGTCCGGCAGCAGCCCGGTGATCCAGGCCGCCGCGTCGTCGGCGGCGGGCGGCGCCTCGCCGCGGGAGCCGCCGCTGCGGCCGGGCCAACCCCGGCCCTCGAAGTGTTCGCGCATGATTACATCATTACGTCGTTGCAGCGATTGCACAACCCCCGGCGACTACCTATCCGGCCGGGCGCTGGATGCGCGGCACCCCCACCGGGTTCGGGAACCGCAGCACCTCGCCCACATCGGCCGCGATCGGCGTGAGCAGTTCCGCGAGCCGGCGCGTACCGGCCGGGCCGAGCAGGCGCCACGGCGTCGCCGCGATCGCGTCGGTGACGACCTCGACCTGGGCGTACGCCGCTCGCCCGGCCTCGGTGACGGCCCGGGCCGGGTCCAGCCAGCCCCGGTCGACCAGGGCCGCCTCCGCCGCGGCCCACTGCGCGTCGTCCCAGCCGCGGAACGGCCGGTATGTCTCGCTGCCGCCGTCGAGCACGCCGCGCAGGACGAGCACCTCGCAGCCGCCGAACCCGGCCGCGACGAGCGCCGCCACGTGCCCGTCGCCGCGGTGCTCGCGCAGCGTCGTCGTGGCTTGCCACAGCTTCGCGTACGGCTCGTCCTCGGTGGGCAGGGCCGCGTTCGCGGCCGCGAGTGCGCGACCGGCGACGTCGGCGTACCCGGCCGCCCGCTGAGCCAGCTCGGCGGCCT
>JAEHDK010000707.1 GCA_016880465.1 Micromonosporaceae bacterium | reverse complement strand
TGATCGAAGCGCAACCAGCACCGACATCCGTGTGCGTAAGGTTCGTATCCGAAGGGCCACACTACCCGAGTTGTCGCCCACGCCGCATAGCCACGGAACGGACGACGCGGCAACTGCGGAATGAGATGCTTCTCGATGGGCAGCGATCCGAGCGTGTCCCGATCTTCGTGGGAAATGAGGTGGCGGTCCCCCACCTGAGCCCTGCCGAGTGGTAGGCCTCGGGTGATTCCGCCAAGAAGCACCCGAAGGAAGGGGACCGTCCATGAAGACCGTACCGAAGCTGCGCGTCGTGGCGCACGATGACGCCGCGGAGATCGACCTGCCGGATCTGCCGGAGGAGGTTCGGGTCGCGCTGGCCGATGTTGCCGGGGTGGCCCGCGAAGGGCTGTTGGCCATCAGTGTGGCGGCCGGCATGGCGGTGATGCGGGCGATGTTCGACGCCGAGATCGCCGCCGCGTGCGGGCCGAGGGGCAAGCACGACCCGGACCGCGCCGCGGTGCGTCACGGTGCCGGCCGGGATCGGTGGTGCTGGGTGGCCGGCGGGTGCCGGTGGCGCGGCCACGAGCCCGCTCCACCGACGGCAACGAGGTGCCGCTGGCCTCCTACCGGTTGTTCGCCGCCGAGGATCAGCTCACCACGGTGGTGATGGAGCGGATGCTGGCCGGGTTGGCCACCCGCCGACACGTCGCTGCGGGCGAACCGGTCGGTCGGGCCGTGCAGGAGCAGGCTACCGCGACGAGCCGCTCGGCGGTCTCGCGCCGGTTCATTGCGGCGACCAAGGTCGCCCTGGCCGAGCTGCTCAACCGGGACCTGACCCCGTTGGACATCAAGGTGTTGATGGTCGACGGGGAACACCTCGCCGAGCACCTGGCGGTGGTCGCCCTGGCGATCACCGCGGATGGCACGAAGGTTCCGGTCGGGCTGTGGGAAGGCTCCACCGAGAACGCCACCGTCGTCAAGGCGCTGCTCGCGGATCTGGTCGCGCGGGGCCTGGACGCCACCGACGGGCTGCTGGTCGTCATCGACGGCGCCAAGGCACTCTCGTCGGCGGTAAAGGCCGTATTCGGCGCCCAGGCTGCGATCCAGCGTTGCACTGTCCACAAGAGACGGAACGTCGCCGACCATCTGCCCGAAGGCGAACGCGGCTGGGTCGACACCAAACTGGGCAAGATCTTTGCCAACCCGGACCCGGCTGCGGGGCTCCGCGACGCCAAGGCCCTCGCGGCCGCACTGTCACGCAAGCATCCCGGCGCCGCAGCGTCGCTGCGGGAGGGCCTGGAGGAGATGTTCACCGTAACCCGGCTGGGCATCACCGGCAGCCTCGCCCGCACGTTGACCACCTCGAACCCGATCGAGTCGATGATCTCCATCGCCCGCACCACCAACCGCAACGTCACCCACTGGCGCGACGGGCAGATGGTGCTGCGCTGGACTGCCGCCGGCATGCTCAACGCGCAACGCTCGTTCCGCCGCGTCCGTGGCTTCAAGCAGATGCCCCAACTCGTCACCGCACTCCACCGACACGCTCATCCGAACACCGCGCACCGACCCGACACTGTCGGTGCCGCGGCTTAACATCAGACGGGATCGTCACCGAAGTTCCACGAGACTCGTGACACACCCCTGGAAGGCCCGCTCCCGGCTGGGGGTCGAGCCGGTGAAGGAACTGTTCGCCACGGTGTGCTCCCCGGTGGCCGGGCGTGACACCCGCGGCGGGTTCTACCGCGACTGGCGGCTGACCGCGGTCGACGGCACCACCTTCGACCTGCCCGACACCAAAGCCAACGTGGAGGCGTTTGGGCGGCCACCAAGGTCCGGGCGGGGCGAACAGAACGTGGGCTATCCGCAGATCCGTATGGTCGGGTTGGTCGAGTGCGGTACCCACGTCGTGTTCGGCGCCGCGACCGGACCTCTGCGCACCGGTGAGCATGCCTTGGCCCGCCAGGTC